>CAYUVE010000037.1:0-15079 GCA_964447985.1 uncultured Thiotrichales bacterium | reverse complement strand
ACCTTGATAGCAAACAGATGATCTTGATATAAATGTTAACGGGACAGCAGTGATCAAGATACCAAAACATCAAGCAAGGAAAATAAGCAATGTAAATAAAAAAGTCTTCGGTATCTTTTGCGGCGAGTGCAAATAACGCTGCTATTAGAGTGATGCTCCAACCTTTTAGTAGGAAGGAGTTTGCAGCCATTCTGTTGATGATGGCTTGGATCATTTCTAAATGTTTGAGTTTACTTTCCATTTTTAGTTAAGACAGCATTTCTTTGACATAAATTCCATTGTTATCGCTGCCGCTTTTAAATTTGGCTAAGCCGCCATTACTGGGAATAACGATGCGATCGTATAATTGTAAGTATTCATTGCCATACCACTTACCGCTATGGTCAGTCGTTGGGATCACCAAAATTTTGTTGTTTTCTTTTCTGGTATCAGCAATACCGATTTCCCATGGACACCACTGAGAAGTGGTAGAGTTGGGAGTGGCGAGGAATAAAAACCAACCGAAATCAGCAATTCTTTTTTTTATTTTTAGCGCTGTAGTTTTATCTGGCGTTTCAGGCATATCGTTATCTTGCCAATCAATATATAAATAGCATTCGTTTTCTAGTAATAATATTTGTAGTCCGAGTGCTAAATCTTTGTCTTTATGGCTATGGCAGAGAAAAGCCTTATTTTCAGAGGGTAATTCTTGAAGAATTTTTATTTGCTCTTGCCTATTTCTTTGAGTTGCTCTATTAGCAGCACGCTTTAAATCATATATAGATATAGTCATGTTTTTATGCTTGAAGTAACAAGCTATATAATACTCGTTTAATAAATCATTTGTATTTACTTTGTGCTTTAAACATTTGCATAGCCATTTATTTTTTGATTAATTGATTGTAATCGGCAGTAATGCCTTTGTAGATGTTTGAGTGATAAATCCTAATCTCGAAACTGCTCAATAAAGTCACGCAACCCCCGTTCTACCGGCAGCAAGTTTTCACCGTAAACGAGCCGCCAGACTTCCTCATCACAATCCGCCATTTTGTGAATCAGCGTAGCGATATAGTGAAGCTGCTGACGGTAAAGGGCCATTTTTTCAGTATGGTTCATGTTAGCCCCCGGTTGCTATCAATGGCTTAAGTTGCTTTTTTCTAGGGCGTCCCAAGGTTTTACCGCGCTGGACGGCGGCCTTAAGGCCATCAATGGTGCGTTGGGTGAGAATGTTGACCTCCCACTCACCGACAGCAATGGTTAGCGTAAAGAATAGCCTGCCATCCGGTGTCGTGGGATCAAAGCGCTGCGTCAGTGAAGTAAGCTTTACTTCTCGCTCAGTGAGATCATCCAGCGCGGTTAAGCCTTCCACCACAGAACGAAACGCCCGGTCATGTGCAATAACGATTAGTTCATCGCCCGCCTTGAGCTTCTCGTAGAGCTTCTTAAACACCGGGCGGTTTTTCTTTCTGGCCGAAACCCCATCTTCGATAAAGACTTCATCGCATTGAGATTTAAGCTCGTTAACCTGCCTGTCGGTATGCTGTTTATTAGTGGATGTTCTGACATAGCCATAGCGTTTCATACCCGCACCTCCGTTAAGGCCAGAGAGACAAAGACTTTCAATCCGTTGAATATCCCTATGGTAGACAAAAACGGTCGTTTTTTACGATCTGCTACCCACACCAATTTCCACATATCCACCTCAAATAAAAACAAGCACTTACGTTTTTGCTGTTGCTCCAAAAATGAATATGGCAAACCCTAGCAAAAACGACCGTTTTTTAGATGCCTGATTCTAGTGGTGCTGGCAAGCATTTTTGTTATTGATAGCGCTTGGGCTGATGAAGAAAAGAGAGCATTTATCAATGAGCAGACAGGGAAGTTTTACAAATATTGCGACGATATAGAGCGACTGAAAACAGCGCCTATTTCTACCCTAAATCGCGCCCGTATCTATTCGTGTGATAAACCTGCTGATGTAGGCGTTGCCATTTATGCAGGAAAAGATTTAGGTGATAAGCCACCGGAATCCGTAGGGCAATGGTTTGAAAGGCTTTATCAAGCCTATGATATTGACACGAAAATCTTTATAGAAAACAGCGATGCACCCCAAACGCTACTGGTATTTTATGCCAGCGGAACCAGCCTGTTGACTAGCCCGGTTAATACAGCGGACGGGGTTGCAAAAGCCAAGTTTCTGGTAGCAGAAGCCAAGCTGATATTTTTTGTTAATCTCCAAATACAAGCCACGGAAACCGAAGTGGCCAAATGGATTGCTATTTCAGATAAAGAAAAAGCCACGTGGCAATGACAGCTTATTTATCCCAGTGAAGGAATAGGTGCAGAAAGGGTTTGTTCGATAGCCGGAGTATTGGGTGTGGCCTCAAGTTTTTGGGCCTGTTCAAGCTTGATCTGCATCTCCTGTTTCAAATCAGCTACTTTGTCATGCTGCTTGGCCCATTCAGGTGCGCCGCCGAATTGTTCTAGGTCTTTTGTATTGATGGTGCCGTTTTCCAGACCTTCATTAATCATGCGGGCGACTTCGGCGCGGCGCTCGTTAATGTCTTTCATAGAAGCAATGCGCTTGTATTCTTCATCATCCAAAAACTCAGCAGCAAAATTCAGGTCAAAATCTTCGCCATAGAGTTTTGCCATGTCTGCTTCCATGGTGTGCAGATCGGCAGTGGCTTGGGAAAGCTGCTGAGATAATCTCAGCGTTGCATCGAATATCGCATCATTAGCAGCGCGATCTTTTTTCTTCTTGGCTTCCGGACTATCTTCACGCTGATAGTTCGGTTTGAGCATGATCCCGGCAACGTCTTCGTCAATGCCAGACATGGACAGGTTGTGGCGGATTTGCTCTAAGGTTTCACCATCTTTGACGGGTGTGAAATCGCTAGACATGCGCGCCTCCAGCCTCAGAGGCGGCGCGCTTTGCTATAGCAAAGCAGGAAAAACTATCAGGATACCTGATAGTTTTTATTAGTAATAAAAAGCTGAATACACTACGCCCCATTGTCCCGCCATCCCGTTTTCTAAAACGGTCAACTTATAGTTATTGGTCATAAACCACTACAACTATTATGGAGGATATGCGTTAAGAAAGCCTTAAGGAGAAGCCTTGAAATATCAATATCTACCCCCATATAGGAGGACAGTGCTACATGAAGCATAAATTACTAAATATTTGACAAAGTAGGGGAAAACCATGCCGAGAAAACCACGTGTAAGCGTTACCAAAGAAAGCGATACGGGCCGCAATTTAGGGTTCGTAGATAACAAAACAGGGCAGCAAATGACACGCGCCCAGTTTGCCAAGTTAATTGATAAAGGTGATTATCCTGATTATCACACCCGTAATGTCCATGGTGTTAAAACGCCGGTTTCCAACCCTAACGGTAAGGAAGGCGATAATTTAGGGTAATCCAAAAAACGCGCTATCAGGACTACGCATGCCCCTCTTGATAGCGCTGAACATTGAGTTCACCAGCGCGGGCGCGGATCGTCATACTGTCGTAAAGCGCCTGCATTCTCAGCAATAAATCCGCCTTAATGTCGAAGGCTAGCTCAATGCGCATCGCCATCTCAGGCGATAGCGAAGACTTCTCATTGACCAGATCAGAAACCGTAGCCGAGCGCACATCCAAAACCTTCGCAGCCTTAGTAACAGACAGCTTTAACGCATCCAGAATTTCCGTGCGGATAAACTCACCGGGATGCACCGGCGGCATACCCATTTTCAGTTTTTGCTTAGCCATCAGTGATAATCCTCCAAATTCAAATCAATCACCGCACCATCCTCAACCTTGAAGGTCAAACGCCAATTACCGCTGACCGATATAGACCATTGATTGGCTCGATCACCTTTAAGCTGGTGAATGCGCCAGCCCGGCGGGCCTTCAAGACTGTCAATATCAGGCGCTGCTTCCAAGGCAAACAGGATCGTGCGAATTCTCGGCACCAAGTCCTGTTTCAGCCCCTTGGCGTTACCGCTCAAAAAATAATCCAACAACCCTTTATGAGCGATAGATACGATATCCATATTATTATCATACGGTATCACCGTATGATTGTCAATGACAAACCCCTTTGCCATGGAAACGGGTAGAAAGAAAAAACCGCATCCAACGGCGTCCCGTTGGTCGTCTCCACTGGCGAAACAGTGGCGGGCATCCAAACCGCGTAGGGTTGGTCGATGGGATTGTTAAGGGAGAGCGAAGTCTCCCTAACGCCATGGCTGAAGTGCAGAGTGGAGAGGGCAATCTCCAAGTCCTGCGAGTGGTGAAACGGCGATACGTTTTTTGTGGGCGATGATGTCTTGATGGCATCAACGTCCACTAGCCGGGAGTATGCAACAGAGGCGCGCAGCGGGCCTCTTTGCCAAGCCGTTTAGTAATACAGGCAACGCCTGTATTACTAAACACAGCTTGCGCGTAGCGGGGAGATACCTCTGGGGAATCACAATCAACTTTTATAAACTGAAAATGCTATGCTTGCTTTAAGGGATTGGCAAGATGCCATCACAACAAGAGCAATAAAGACAGGCAGTTATTCGTGTGTAAGGAAGACGATCAAGAGCTTGATGTCGACGCCATAAAATCTAAAGTCAGCGAAGCCGTTGATGCAGGTATTGATAGAAGCACCATCGTTACGATCATGGGCATTTTTAAGCTGTACGCTGAAGGGCTTGAAAAGCTTTCACGCAAGGCGGTCATATCAATCAAATCTGAAATAAAGCGATTGACGTCATTAGATATTGACCATAATCAAGTGTTGCGATTTGCGCTTAACAAAGATAATGGTTCCTTTGATAAGCCGAGTGCAGAATACAAACCTTCTGGCAAAGTACAAAAAGCGATAATTACTTTTCTCGCACACCCGGAGGTGCATAGTGCATTTTACCTAGGTCTTCTTGATAGTGAGGAACAGCCCGATTATGTCTTGCCACAGCATTTAGCGAAATATTTTCAGCCTAACTTAGTTGGAGTAAAGTCAAGCTACAACGGAATATACGGTTTTGAGCGGGATTTAGGTGATAACCATATTTTAAAAAAACAAATTTTCATTGAAGGAGAACCTGAACTTATATTTTACCGTATTGAGGAATCAGTCAGCAGATATTGGAAAGCAGGTGATGGGAAATTAGCGCCTGCAACTGATAAGGAAGGAAAGCATGATAGGGCTCTGAAAGTATCAGGGTGGGGTATTTTTATCCGTAACGATGAATTGCTTATATTTCTAAAACATGCGTCGCTTGATAAAACAAAAATATTTATGTCTATTTCAGGATCGGCCAAGATGGCTGTCTCGGAGCGCGTAAGCAAACTCTACTTAATAGAAAGTCGTGAATTACTACCTATAAACGGAAGCATTTATAGTAATTTAGAAAAATCAATAAAAGAGCAACTATCAAAAATCGATTTGTCTGAAAAAACTGTTGTATTTAAGCGTGTTGAGGATTTTTCTGGTAAGCGGCAAGAAAAAGAGGGTACTATGGGAAAAGATGATGAGCTTGAAGACGAGTATACGGGAGGAACACGGCTAGAAGCCGCATCATTTTTAGACTCTAAACAAAAACAACAAGAAAGGCAAGCCATGGACAAGGACGGCCTTGGTGTAGAGCTACATAGAGCTATAGACGATTTGCATATAAGTCGTGTTAAGGAAATATTAGGACAGGCCGCATCAATAGGTTGTCTCCACGATGTAGTGAACTATTTCGATACATTTTGTGAACTCACCCCTTTTCATATTGCAGCAGGTAACGGAGATTGGGAAATACTGCAAGTATTACTCGATACCGAAGAATGTGATCTTCTGAAAAGAGACGGTAGACAGCGACTAACATCCATCATTGCCGCAATGTCAAAGCAGCCAGATGCTCCGGAGTGGCATGCGAAACTCATGGAGATGGAGTGGAAGTATGGCGAAGAAAGAGGTTTGATCCCCCTAGGTCATGAGACTGTTCCGTGGCCTGAGGGTTATAGGCGTGGGATTGATAATCTCGATGACTTTCTCAACGCCAAATCTGACAACCCAGAAGGGCCAGAGACGCCGGGGTTTTAGGGCAAAATAATTTTCATCACAATAAAGGCCGTGGCCGCAGCGTGATCTGCGGCCACTTTTTTATTTCCAAAACCTGCTTTCAAGGAAAGTAGGAGCACAGTGTTTTGGGAGAACAACTATGTTTGGGTTTGGGAAAAAGCGTTTATCCGAAGAAGAAATGCGAGAACTAGCGCTTGGTATCGCGGGAACGATTTGCCTAACCGTTTTGCTGATTGAAAAAAAGGTAATGGCCGGACAACACATGCTGCTCGCCAGTTATTATCGCCGGATACTAGATTATTCCAATACCGAAGAAAACAATAAAATCGTTACACATATGTTGACGGATAGGTTTGCGGAGTTGAATCGCTCCATCACCAAGCCTTCATATCAAGCGTTGATGCAGCAGGGCGCGGCACTTTGGCGGCCTTGGAAAGAAGAATTAATGTTGATGTGTCTGCGCTTTGCCATGCTCTGTGATGAAAATAAAAAACACGCCGATTTGGTCATTGGTGCCGGTCAAAGCATGGGTATCAATTGGCCAACGATGTCGGGACTCATCTCCACAGCGAGTAACGACATAAAGTGGAGATATGATTTTGATGGCTTCGATGAGCATTTTGAAAGTATGGAAATCATGGAATTGGCAGTAGCGCGTGCAGACTTCGACCCGGCCATTATGGGGTTGTAAGCAGAAACGACATCAAATACTCATCATGTCCTCTTACCGTAAAGCGATTCGTGCCTACGATGATGCCCGTTGGGCGTTTAAGGATCATGACTATCAGCAATTGTATCAATACGCATGTGATGGGCTTGACCATCTTTCCAAGGTTGATCGCTGGCCGATTATCCATCGCCATAGCAAAGAAACGGTTGCGGGCAGCCTCTATTATTTTCGGGCAATAAGCTATGAAGTAATGCATACACCTGACCACAACTTTTCCATGTTGAAAGGTGATGGGTTGCGTGCTGTTATTTCCGATTACTGCCAAGCGATAGAAAAACTCTCCCGGTCTCAGGACAAGAAAGATTCCACATTTTTTACATTACTGGATGCCACACGAGCTTATGCAGAATTATGCCTACAAAATCATCTTGGTATCGACGAGCAGTATGCACAAAAAGCCATCAATTATTGCCGTGATGCGCTGACGAAGTTGGAGCAATGGGGTGATGATTACGGTAGAGCCGTGATGCTGTCTCTAAAATGCGCAGTGCAAACAAGTATATTTGCAGACAGTAAAGAACAGGTTGAACAAGCGATTGCTGGACACCTTGAGGCATTGGCCGTATTTGAGGCAAAAGGAAATGCAGAAAAAGTCTTTGAGTCAAAACTCGCGCTATGCTTTGCGTATTACGAAGAGGTTTTTGGTTCTAGCGCGTATCACATTGAAAAAACCATATATTGGGGTAAAGAGGCAATCAATGATGGAGTTTACCTTCCTGACCCCCCGTATAGCCAGATAGGCGCTTTATACCATACGGTGGGTAGTGCCTTTCTATACCGCGTCTACGGTGAAAGTGGGCGAAATTGTCGATCGGCACATCAAGCATTTAAAGAGGCCTTTTTAATCTTAGGTGAGCAACTCACAAGCTTTGTGTGGGTAGAGCTGGTGTTTGATTGGATTAAGGTGTTAGAAGGACTTGATGTTATCAACGATAATATGCCAGATATTGAACGACGTTTAGGCGTTATTTTCTCAACGATGAGTTCTGAACGTGCCCCCGAATTCTGGTTTGATGCGCTGGGTATCAAACGACATATTGCCACCTATCCTGAATCCTCATTTCATCAAAGCGGCTGGTCATATAGTCGATCTCTCATTAAACTACGAGAGGCCATCGATCGGTTTGACAGACCTTCGCTTTGGGTGAATATCACGCTGGCGCTTATTGGGGCTGATTACAGTGCGAATGATCCTTCAATAATCGAAGCATGCCAGATGCGTTATCAAGCACTCGTTGACCAGTTCGATTTAAGCCGCTGGCCTTATCTGCATTTTTATGTTCATACGCGCATAGCCGTATGCCATGTTGATTTAGAACAATGGCAAGAGGCCAACTGGTATTTGGAGCAGGCCACGGCCAATTTATTACAAGATATAGAAAGCTACTACTCCGATACTCCTCGTGCTAAATACCACTTTCCCGTTGCTGAAATGGAAATGCGTTTGCTGGCCTTTGTGCCGCTTATGGTCGGCGATATAAAAAAATCCTTAGTCTGCTTTGATTATATTTACTCTCGCGCTCTTGCCCATGATTTAGAGACACTTGATCTAATCGATCAAGAGATGAATTGGGAAAGCTTGTTTACTATTTACGCTAAGGTAAAACAGCATGAGTTCGTGCTGCCATTGATTGAGGATCATAAACGGCCTGCCATGTTGGAGTTTCTCAAAGAAGCGGATACGCATTTCGATGATCTCAGAGCGGGTACAGAGTCTATTTCACGCTGTCATTTTTTCAGTGACCTTGAGCCGCACTTGCAGCGGCTCGATTGTTGGACGTTGTTGCCCATATTATCCAATAACAGCCTAAAGCTCGTGCTCATCCCGCCACATGCCACGCTGAAAGATATTTATGTATCAGAAACCCAGCCGATTGGTTTTTATCAAGAGATGGCCGCATTGCGAGATGAGGGTGAACATAACTGGGCGAGCGCATTGGCGTTGTCTGAAAAGGTCTATATCACTCAGGAGCAGCGAGAAAGCTTAACGCCCTCAGAGCGTCAAACTTGGCTCAGTTATATCGAGCAATACGAAAACAGTTTTGCGCGTATCGGCGAGCATCTATGGGATGTTTACATAGGCTGGCTGGAAGAGATTGTAAAAGCGAGAGGCATGGGAAAAGAGCAAATTCCGCTTTGCATCATTGCCACCGGCCCGTTAACGCTCTTTCCCTTCGCCATGGCTGAAAATCCTGAAACAGGAGACACGCTCATTGATTTTGCCGATGTTTCCTATGCACCATCCCTATATGTTTTATTTTCGTTAGCGCGGAGAGCCAAACGTTTTAATGATCGCATTAAACTCGCCTACATAGCTGGGACAAAAGATGAAAAAACAACCAATATAGAAACAGAACACGCGTTTGTTGAACAGGCCTTCAAGGATAAAGATCACTCGCTGACCTATGTATCTGCCCAAGATGCGGTATTGGAAAGTGCGGCCGACGCATGTAGTGATTCCAATCATTGGCATATTGCAACGCATGGAAAATACGAGTGGGAAAATACCAATGATTCTTATTTTGTCATCGGTGGCGAAAAGCTTGAGATGGATATTCTCAATTCATTTATTGCCAAGCGAAATTTTCGTCTCGCTATTGCGGCAGCGTGTCAGTCGGGCTTAAACAGATTCATTACAGAAGGCTATGACCCACAGGGTTTTCTCTATACGTTTTTGGAGATCGGCGCAATTGGTGCCATCGGTGTGCAGTGGGTACAGGATGATAGTGCGGCAAGCCTATTGATGGGCAGGTTTTACTACTATTACGTTGAACAAAAATTGCCGCCAGCGTGTGCACTTTCGCGTGCCCAAGCTTGGCTTAGAAATGCTAAAGCTAAAGAGCTGGTAACCTATATCGAGCAAATGACCAGCGGATTGTCATTGCGTGATAATAAGGCACTTTTCCCAAGACTTTATCAATGCAGCCCTGACACGCAGCCCTACAGAAAACCCAAGTTTTGGGCTGGGTTTATGTTGCTTGGTCAATGAAGATTAGCAACTGCCATTGTGAAAAATAGGCATTAATATTTGCCCCGCGCTTTTTACGAGCAAGGTTATTTATGCAATGATAGTATCTTCTGATTAGATACGGATTTCCTCCCCCGAATCACACTCCATTTCCGCAATTTTTAGCTCGCGAGCGTTTCGCGAGTGAACCCGAAATAGTCGTGAGAGCATGCCCTATAACAAATTTAGGAGCAGGCCGTCATGAAAAAAACACTTCCTTTTCTGATTACGTATTACTCGGATCGACGCATCTTTGAGTTTACAAAACTCGGTAGTCCTTCAGACCAACCCTTTGTCCAGTTTTTCATCAACCAATCAGATGTAGAAGCCTCACCTGAGGTACTGCAATGGTTGATTGACAATGCGCAAGTTTCATCAACACACCGCTCAAAGCGGTAAGGAGGTTTTTTATGTTTAACAAACAACCGCCTGTGAATAGCAAGGCCCAAGGTGTCGTAGAGAGTTCGCTCTATGGCTTTGCGACCATACTCGGGCTGATAGCGATGATCTTAGTAACCCCAGCTTTATATAGCTGGAGCGATGATTTTGTCTATCGCTATTTGCTGAGTTCCTACGGCGATCGCTCATTAGCAGAGATTGGCACCTACATATGGGGTGCCTTGATCGGCGGCGGTATCTTTTTTCTCAGCCGGGCATTTTTTGTATTGGCGTTGCTGCTGATTGCGCAACGGCTGCTCGTTCTGGCGTTTTAACTCAACTCAACAGGAGTCATCATCATGGCAAAAAAAGTAGACCTTGTAGAAGTCGGTCGTATTTACAAACCTAAGAAGAAAAGCTCGTTCAAGGAAACACTCGAAGCCATCGCCGGGTGGGCCTTCATTATCGGCTTGATTATTCTTGGCTTATCAAACCTTTAAACCCTGATATGACCGTACCTGTTTTTAGGGTGCGGCTACCCTAACTGGAGAAAGTGTCTATGAACTATGAGCAAGATCGCTTCGGCAGCGCCGAAGTGGCCAATCTTTATGACCTTAAACGGGCTGGAATTATTGGTAGTGGCGGAGCTAGTTTCGGTTTCGATGATACCCGCCGCCACGAATTACGTGTGCCGGAAGATGGATCAATTGCCTTATTCGGTGGCGCAGGTTGCGGCAAGTCGGCCTCGGTATTTGCTAATAATCTGATTGGTGGCCACATGCCGGGCAATTTTATCTGCTTCTCGCCGCGCGGCGAATTGGAAGCCGTGAGCATGCTGGCCTTATCGCTGCAAGGCTATGAGCTTTATTTTATTAATCCGACCGGCATGTTGGGTTTACCGCAGCATCGCGTTAATCCGCTGGATCATCTGCGGGTAGATAGTCCGAGCCTGATTGCCGATGTGCAAAAGAAAGCATTAGATTTATGCCCGACACCGCAAGGGATCAATAGCGCATGGGCCTATGATGATGCGAGACGCTGGGATATGGACATTACCCTTTACGACGCCGAGCGTAATGGTCGTGCCAGTCTGCCGGGTGTTTATCAGCTGATCCAAGCCATGCAAGGCGATATAGATGTCTGGGGTGAGCATCTCAATGCCATGATTTATTCGCGCTTTCCCACCGTGCAGCGTTTTGCGCATGAAATTATGGGTTTGCAAAAAGCCGGGCGCGATGGTTTCAATGCACCGATGGGCGTGCTGCAAAACGCCTATAGCTTTATGCGTGATCCGCGTTTAATGACGACCTTGAGCGCCAGTGATTTTTCACTGCAATGGTTGACCGATCGCAAGAGAAAGATCGGCGTCTTTGTCACATGGCCGATTGAGTTTATCGCCACCCAAGCCCCGGTGATCCGCCAGATCATTGGAACCGCGATTCAGCACAAACTTCGCCGCCCCGGTGGTCAACCCGTCAGTGTATTAATTGATGAGTGTGGGCAATTGCAGCATTTTCCCTCGGTGCGCGAATTGTATACCTTCGGCAGAGGCGCGGGTTTAACCAATAACATTATTTCGTATCAGGAGGTTTCGCAGCTTTACGCAGGCTTTGGTCAGCAATCGAATGAGATATTAGGCTCGGCGCAGTTTCGTCTCTTTAAAGGGGTGCGCACCATGGAGAGTGCGCAAATGGTCTCGCAAATGGCTGGGACTATGACCTTGAAGTATGACGCAACAGTCGAGCAATCCAATGCCCGGCGCTTAAAGCAGCAAGCGGCCTATCGCGTACTATCCGGTGGCAGCTTCTTTGAAGCCGCTGCCAATCTGCGTCATTACGCCGAAGCTGAAGTTCATCAAACCAAGCAAGCCAGAGCCATTTTACAGCCTGATGAAGTACTGAATTTGCCGCCAAGCCAAATGGTCGCCTTTGCCTCCGGTCTGGTCGAAGGGCCAATCCTTGGTCACTGGATCAATCACTTTGAGCGTGCCGACTTTGCCGGGCGGTATCTCAACAATCCCTATCACGGTGAAACGGTCAGGATCAAAACCGCATTCGGATCAAAACAGTGCCGCGTCATTGAAGAAGACGTGCCGAGAGCTTTAGCGCATCTGCCGCAATACCAAAATGGCAGATGGCGCACCGTTGAAGGCTACCGCCCGAGGGTGTAGTGATGACAGTCACCAAAGCCAGATTAGACCAGCTTGAGGCCGAGCACCCCACGCTGAACCCGGAGCGTCATTACACCATTGGCGGCGCAGTCGAAACCACTGTGCATTCCAATGTAGAGGCTGAACGCATCGGGGAACTGACCCAAGGGCATAGGGTGATGAACAAGGCCGTACAAGACTTCAAAACCAATATGGCCTTTAAAACCCGAGAAGGATTGGCCAGAGGCCAATTCAAAGCGGCGCAGTTTGATAATTCCACCCCGATAGAGGCCAACCAACACTTTAATGAAAAGGAGCGAACACGATGAATAATGACAATCAGCAAAACCAGCAGGCGCAACATCAGCACGTGCCGCAGCAACATACTGCGCAACCACAGCAGGAACAGCAACCACGCGAGCGCGTGTCACCTCAGCTGCGCGATATTGATACGCAAAAAAAGGCCCAGCCTGTCGAGACTTTGCGGGATGGGGCGTTGAAAGTCTCCATCTTTCGCAATCAAGGGCAGAATGGGGATTACTATAACTTCGTGCCGGGGCGTATCTACACCGATGATAAAACCGGGCAGGTCAGGGAAACCCGTAACCTGTCCGGCAGTGACCCGCTGCGTATGGCCAATCTTCTCAACAAAAGCTATGACCGTGTAGAAGATTTCAAGCAACAAATGAAACAGCAGAGCCAACAGCGTCAGCGCGAACGCTAAGGCAATCGCACCCGCCCAGCGCGCCCATAACGCTGATGGGCGGGTGCATTTTCCCATACAGAAAATCTAATCTCACAAACCAGATTTAGATAGACAATCCCTAAAAAATGCTTTTAGATGTTCCTCTTTTGTTCTGATTAAAAGAGGAGACGAACAACGATTAACGATTGAATAAATGGAGGCGTGATGCGCGACAAAGAACGTAATACCGATACATTGCCTGTCAGTCATGACAAAGAAACCATTACGCCGCTGGTGTTTAATCCTGAGGATTACCGCCACCATTTAGACGGGATCGAGTTGACGGAAGCACAGCAAAACGAATTGCTGGAAACGCTTTGGCAGATCATGAGTACGATGGTCGATATCGGCTGGGGCGTAGATAGTGTGCAGATGATGCTGCCGGAACTATTCAAAAATGCTGGGCAGGATTCTGAAAAACTGCTAGCGTCAAAAGATACTCCAGAAGTGATACAGATACAGGAAGGCCAAGACCATGAGTGATCCATTTACTAAAGCCCTCATCTATTGTCGGGTTTCGGATAAAAAGCAAAAAAAGGAAGGCAGCGGCTTGGAAAGCCAAGAACACCGTTGCCGCCAACATGCGATGGATAAGCGTTATCTCGTTGAAAAAGTGTTCCATGATGATGTTTCCGGCGGCGGTGATTTTGCCAAACGTCCGGGCATGATTGCGCTATTGCGCTATTTGGAGCGTCACCCCAAGACCAATTATGTTGTCATCTTCGATGATCTGAAACGCCTTGCCCGCGATACGATCTTTCACTGGAAGCTGCGCTATGAACTCGCCGCTTATGGCGCAACTGTCGAATGTCTAAACTATAACTTTGATGAAAGCCCCGAAGGTGAATTTGTCGAAACCTTGTTTGCTGCCCAAGGTCAGCTTGAGCGTAAGCAGATTGGCCGTCAAACCCGGCAAAAGACCCAAGCCCGCCTAGAGGCGGGATATTATGCCTTTATCGCTCCGGTGGGCTATTACTATAAAAAGGTCAAGCCGCAAGGCAAGATATTGCTGATTGACGAGACGGTTGCACCGGCACTACGCGAGGCTATGGAAAGCTTCGCTTCCGGGCGGTTTCAGACCAAAGCCGAGGTAAGGCAGTTTCTCGAACTCGCTCCTGAGTTTCCAAAAACCGCCAGCGGCAAGATAGGCAATGTCCGCGTCGATAGCATACTGGGTAATCCACTTTATGCCGGATATGTCGAATACAAGCCATGGGGTATTTCTCTGCGCAAGGGTCAACACGAAGGCATTATTAGTTTTGAAACCTTCCAGAAAATCCAGCAACGACTAAAAGGCCGTATTTATGCACCTACTAGAAAAGACCTTAACAAAGACTTCCCTTTACGCGGTGCGGTGGCCTGTGAGTGCGGTAATGCGTTGACCTCTGCATGGTCGAAAAGCCATACCGGCAAGTATTACCCCTATTACCTATGCCAAAACCGCAAATGCGAATACAAAGGCAAGTCGATCCGCCGGGATGTGATCGAAGGTGAGTTTGAAGTACTGCTCAAAAAGCTAGTGCCAACGCAGAACCTTGTCCAAGCCGCCAGCGCGATGTTTAAAGCCCTGTGGCAGCACCGTGAAGGCTCGCAGTTTGCGCGCCAGCAAACCCTTAACCGGGAAGGGCAAAAGATCGGCAAGAAGATCGAGCAGTTGCTCGATAAAGTAGTTGAAGCCGACTCTCCATTAGTCGTTAGTGCTTGCGAAAAGAAGATCAAGGAATTGGAAAATGATAAGCGCGTGATTGATGAAAAAATCGTGCAATGCGGGCGGCCAATCAAGCCTTACGAGCAAATGTATCGAACCTCGATGGAGTTTTTGCAAAACCCGCATAAACTCTGGGCTTGCGGAGGATTCGAGGACAAGCGAGCAGTGCTAAAGCTCGTCCTGTGTGGTCACATAATATACGATCGGGAGCATGGGTATCGAACCCCCGATTTATCGTTGCCTTTCAAGATGTTAGGCGATTTTTGCGAGCAAAATGCGGCAATGGTGCCCAGGAGAGGACTTGAACCTCCACGACCTTACGGTCACTAGCACCTGAA
>CAYUVE010000036.1:0-15238 GCA_964447985.1 uncultured Thiotrichales bacterium | reverse complement strand
CGATAAAACACTTATCGCAATAGCGCCATACCGAATCTGCGCTAAATTCACGCAAGACGATATCCGGGTTACACGTATTCCAAGCTGCTTCCACGGCCTGTACTTTTTCTGCTGCGGCTTCAAAGCTGAGTGGTAGATTTAGTAATTGCTTCATTTAAAACTCTAGACTCGTTGTTCCTTACTAAGCCCTATTACAGTTTCCGTACCAAATCTGTTTTTTAATAAAAACAATGACTTACGTCGTACTAATTACCTCAAAATATTGAGTTACTTAAATTTTTATGGTTAAATACTCAAATATTTAAGGTCAGATAAGGTTATGCTCACAACAACAAAGCTACTGAATGAAGCACCGACTCTTCTCGGCTTACTCGATGCACAACTCGTCTGTCGGCATATCAGTCAGGGCTGGGCACAGCATCTCGGCATGGCCAATAGCGACGACACTGTCTTACCGTTAGATAGACTCTTTGATATTGAAGAAGACTCGATGTTGGTGGAAACACTGCAGCAAGCAAGGACCGAGGAAAAACCGCTACAAGCTCTTCCTGTCTCCATCAATGGAAAAAGCGGTGTCGTGCATGGCTTGATGTCTGCCTGGTCACTGCCGAGAGACGACGATGACAAACCATGGTTAGCACTACACATAAACCATAATGATCAGTTCGACGAAGCCTTAACCAAGCTCGAGCGCTTAGAAACAGAACATGCGTCCATTCTTAACGCCGCTGGTGAGGGAATTTACGGCTTAGACGCTAATGGCATGACCATCTTTGCCAATGCCGCGTCTACTGAAATTGTTGGTTGGAAACTCGAAGACGTCATCGGTAAACCCGCTCATGATGTTCATCACCATACCCGGGTAGATGGTTCAATCTATCCACGAGACGAATGCCCCGTTTATGCCGCACTCAAGGACGGCGAAGTACATCATGTCGATGATGAAGTATTCTGGCATGCCAACGGCTCACCCATACCCGTGGAATACACCAGCACACCTATTCGTCAAAACGGAAAACTCGCTGGCGCCGTTGTCGTTTTTCGTGATATCTCCGAACGTAAAGAAATCGAGAAACAACGCGAAGCTTCCTACCGGGAAATTAACCACCTCAAACAGCAACTTGAACTCGAACGCGATTACCTACGCGATGAAATAAATGTGACTTCTGATTTTGGAGAAATTATTGGCGATAGCGATGCCTTAAAGCGCACCATGGCACAGATTGATGCCGTAGCCACAACACAAGCCAACGTCTTATTACTAGGCGAATCGGGTGTAGGTAAAGAAATGATTGCACGTGCTATTCATGCTAAGAGCGATCGTAGCAGTAAGCCCTTAGTTAAGGTCAACTGCACCGCTATCCCGAAAGACTTATTTGAAAGCGAATTTTTTGGTCATGTAAAAGGCGCCTTTACCGGTGCACATCGAGACCGAATAGGCCGTATGCAACTTGCCGATGGCGGTACATTATTTCTCGATGAAATTGGCGAAATTCCGCTTGATCTGCAAAGCAAATTATTACGTGTATTACAAGAATATGAATTTGAACGCGTAGGCGATGATAAAACCATTAAAGTGGACGTTCGCATTATTGCTGCAACGAATTTAAATCTTGAAGAACAGATTAAGAAAGGCCTTTTTCGCCAAGACCTATTTTACCGTTTAAGTGTCTTCCCTATTAACGTACCGCCACTACGTGAACGCACCGATGATATTGCACCCATTGCACAACATTTTCTTAACCGTAGTTGTACACAACTCGGTCGAGAGTCATTAAAACTCTCAAAACAACAAGTTAATCACCTTAAACAACATGACTGGCCAGGTAATATAAGAGAACTCAAGAATACCATTGAGCGTGCTGCCATCTTAAGTAAAGGCGGCCGCGCTCGGCTCGATTTAGTCCTCCCTAAACTCGCACCTCAGGAAACCCTAGTATCTCAGTCGAAAACAAAAAATACAGATTACCTCACGGACGCTGAGATCCGCGAAATGGAAAAAAATAACATTATTGCTGCACTTCGCAGTGCTAATTGGCAAGTCTGGGGAAAAGATGGCGCTGCTGAATTATTGGGCATTAAAGCCTCAACACTCAACTATCGAATGAAAATATTTGGTATACGTAAAGAGGACCATGACTCCTTAAACTAGTCCCCCTAGTCAGAAGCACTACAAAAATTAATGTCTCGTTCTATTCATCAACAATTTTTAAAACTCTCTAAGAATATCAGTGGGCCATTACATCATTCCATCAAACAAATAGGCGTTGTCAAAATCACTTCTCGACAACATATTCCACTACCAGAATTACTTTGTCGTTCAGTAGCAGGCCAGCAACTCTCAACCAAAGCGGCTAGTACCATTTGGCAAAGACTCTTAGATGTATCAAACGGAAAATCATTACTAGAGTTTATTCATTCTAGTAAGACCGAAGACCTGCGCACTTGCGGGTTATCTGCCGCGAAGTGCAAAACACTGTCTGCTATTGCTCATAGTTTTCATACAGGACATATCACCGCAGAAAATTTGGAAAAGCTAGATCAGAAACAACGTGCGAAAACCCTAACATCAATTTGGGGAGTCGGTCCATGGACAGCTGACATGGTCAATCTTTTTTACTTTTGTGACCCAGACATATGGCCCGATAAAGATGTAGCTGTCATCAAAACCTTTCAAAAACTAATAGGTGATGATAAAGATATCAGCACAACAGCTGAAAAGTTCTCGCCCTACCGCTCATATCTCGCTATGTATATGTGGCAGCATAAAGATAATAAGCCTATGACTATATGAGTAAAACTTACTTGCAGCAAATCGCTAAACCATTCATTAACTCTTTAACTTGCGTTCAAACTCCAATTCTTCGCGCCAGTTTTCTTTTATTTCTTCTACTTCACGTTTCTCGCTTTGGCGATCAGATGAAGTACTTTTAGTATGTGCACCGCCTTTTCGAAGTAATGGTGAACGCGCCACGTGGTTTCTGATTGTAGTTGTATTTGGCATGCTATTATCCCTTCTACGCTGCAATGGACTGAGTAAAGTCTAAAAGATAAAAATCAATATCCGGCTGCTTGCGGATAAGATTTTTATATCCGCGCGTACCCAGTAAAAACTCTGGCGCATTCCAGGTTTGCTTAAAGGCAAATTTCCTTGGCAAATCAGAATACAAAGACTTTGGTGGCAGCCAATTCTTTCGCATTTTCTTTACTTTCCAACCCGACGTATCAGTATGAATATAAATTCTACTGATCCCAAGTTCGTAGCGAATAAATTCTACCGTGGCCATTAACATCGCTTCTTGCCAACACTTTAAATACGGTTCAAACCATTCTAGATAGGTTTTATCATTGCGACTACGACTGTCATCACGTTTCATAGTGTAATTTTTTAACCACAACATTTCTCTGATAGCATCACTTTGTATCTCTTCGATTAACGCTTCGTCAGAAGATAAATCAAAATCTATACGTGACCAGGCTAAAGTCTCTCTAGCTATCGATCTTCTCCGCTTTGATAACACCGGATGACATGTGTATGGATTAAAATCATAATTGTGAACATAACGCTCATAAAGCTGATCATGCTGTGTCGACATATTAAGCTGTAACACAAGATTATCGCCTGGTCTTGACACCTGCGACCAGCCACGTGAACAATAGCGCCACTTTGCCGCTGTCAATATGAAAGGTAACGAAGGTTCCTGCCACAAGCTGTCGAGTTGCTGCTTACGCACAACGCCATCGCCACTATTGGCGACGACACCCTTTAGTAATACATTATTCAACAACTTAGCATAGCGCGACCGACGTACTGATTTTATAGGCGCGTCGTGACGCATCGCCATATTCAATAATTTGGCAGCATAGGCATTTTTGTAATAGCGATAATGTGTTTTACCTTTTGGCAAACACGCTATGACTTCATTTAATAGCTTTGTTTCCATAGTTAGAACCTTTTAAAAATCTTATATAAATCGAGTCGAATAAATCGGTGGCGTATATCACCACGCCACCCGGTGTTGCTTGATATTTATTTCGATTAAGCATTACTTTCTCCTATTTGTTTTAACGGTGAACCAAACGCATTACACGCGCTTGGTTCTAGCCTTTGACACAGACAACCTGTTTCAAGGTATGCACTACTTCCACCAAGTCTTTTTGGTTATCCATGACGGTATCGATGTCTTTATATGCAGCAGGGATTTCGTCAATCACTGATTTATCCTTTCTACATTCGACACCTTTGGTCTGGGCTTCCAGATCAACACTGGTGAACTGCTTTTTCGCTGCAGTACGGCTCATTACCCTACCAGCACCATGTGAGCAGGAACAAAACGAACTTGGGTTACCTTTACCTTTGACGATAAAAGATTTTGCACCCATACTGCCGGGAATAATCCCGTACTCGCCTTCGCTGGCTCTGATAGCACCTTTACGGGTGACAAAGACCGATTCGCCATAGTGCACTTCTTCGTCTACATAGTTGTGGTGACAGTTAATGGCTTCTTTTGTCACTTTAAATGCAGGCAGTTTGTGCTGTAACACCTTGATAAGGATACGCATCATTTCACGCCTATTAGTCATAGCATAATCCTGCGCCCAACTAACGGCTTGTAAATAATCATCAAAATGATCGGTACCTTCGGTAAAGTAAGCCAAGTCACGATCTGGCAGATTCTTTTGAATCTTTTCCATGTCTCGTCTCGCCAGTTCAATAAAGTACTGACCAATGGCGTTACCTACGCCACGACTGCCCGAGTGCAACATTACCCAGACGTCATTATTTTCATCAAGACATAACTCGATAAAATGGTTACCGCCACCTAGTGTCGCTAACTGTCTCACCCAACTATGAAAAGGCTTTTTCTTTTTCGGCTTTAACTTTGGGTGTTTACCCCAAATAGTCTCTAGCCCTGGAGATAAAGCCCTGACAGTTGAATCTGGCACGGCATCCGTTTTATGCATAGCAAAACCGACAGGCACATCGCGCTCAATAGCGCTACGTAGGCCTTTCAAGTTATCCGGCAATTCATTGGCACTTAGGCTCAGACGCACTGCGTTCATACCGCAGCCAATATCTACCCCCACGGCAGCAGGAATAATAGCGCCCTTTGTTGGTATCACTGAACCCACGGTGGCACCGATTCCTTTATGCACGTCAGGCATGGCAGCAATATGCGAATGAATAAAAGGCATCTGCGCCATATTCGCTAACTGCTCGTAAGCACCTGGGTCAATATCATTGGTGTAGATTTTGACGGGTACTTTGCCTTTTTTAATCACCTGTTTAATTGGCATTTTTCTTCCTGTGTACTTCCTACTTAAATTCTATTCAATCCCATTATCCCAACCCCATTGGCAACTTCTGGGGTTGGGGCCCTCTTCCTTATTACTTACTACTAGACCTGCAGCTTAACGGTATCTCGAAGCAAACCATCTAAGCCATCGTAGACGGTAATACGATCTACCTTCTCAGTGACTTTTTCTAACGCTTCAATCTCCTTTAACCGCATCAATGTTGGATGTTCATCCATCAGTTTTGCAGTATTCAGCAACGATCTTGTTGCAGCGGTTTCTTCACGCCGACGGATAACATTAGCCTGGGCGGCCTTTTCAGTCGCCACAACCTGGTTCAAAATATCTTTCATATCACCAGGCAAGATAATGTCCTTAACACCAACACGATCCACTTTAATACCATACTCAGCTAAGTTAGCTTTTACGGTTTGATACAACTCACCATTTAAAGACTCCTTATCTGCCAGTAACGTATCTAGCGTTCGTGTGGCTACGGCTTCGCGTAAACCATGTTGTAATTGCAAATACACATGGTCTGAATACACATTTACCGCTAATCGTGCCGTTACCGCATCGACAACTTTATAAACTGCCGTTAAGTTAATCCGTAAGCTGACTTTATCTTTAGTCAGAATTTCCTGACCTGAGACATCAATCGCCTGCAAACGTAGATCAACATGCTCAACCTTAATGTTACGGTTATAACGCCAGTAGGCGTAAACACCAGGCTTTAAGCTATCAATCAGCTCACCATCCACCCACAGCAGACCAATATGACCTGATGCCACTTCTACTGGGTAAACAGCTTCTGATGCATTACGAATAGAACGTCTCACTAAGACCTTTGCCAGATCTTTAGCTAAACGGTAGTCTTCTTTGATGTCGACAATATCGATTCGCAAATCTTTATTCTCTCTCCAGAAAACATAACGTTCACCTGGCGCTAACACCCTTTGTAATGTGTTCCTCTGATACAACAGACCGATTTCATATTCACCAAGATCTAATACCTGGAAATATTGTTCGGCCAATTCTCGATTGCTTTCAACCAAGGCCGATACTGCATCGTGGATTACCTCCACATTACGTGTATCTAAGACCACGATGTGCACTCTTGTGCTCAGGCTCCAATAAACACCTGGCGACAACACACGGACAATACTTCTATCTTCTAGGTATAACCCGCGCTCGTGCTGTGCAATCACGACTCTTTTCATTTTTAACATGATTGTTTCCTTTATTTATTTCACAACATAAGCCCGGCATTTCTCACTCGGTGCACCTTACGGGCTGCCGTCACCGACACATCTACGTTTTCATTGCTAATCTCCTTTCATTTCATCATTCATTTCTTTCATATAACCATTGGTCACTCTTCAAAAAGATGAAGAGGCTTCCCACGTTGTCTTAGCGGGTGATACCGTCAAAATGAGTAGTCGCTTACCCGTCTATCGCGAGACACTGCTGCCTAACTACACAGCTATGTCTCTTCGCCTCCCTATCTACGATAGCGCCACAGTTCGTTCTTCATTTCGTTGTCTATCACACAGGCCAAACCATCCGTTGTTAGCGCGAATTCCATTTCATATTCGTTTAACCATCAAACACATTAACCGAGAAGCCTCTCACCTAGTTTTTTACTTAGTACGCTTACGCGTAACAGCTTTGCAGGCTGTTCTAGGGTGGGACTCGAACCCACTACCGACGAATTATCAGTTCGCTGCTCTGCCCATGAGCTACCTATGGTGTCGATACAACTCGCAAACATGAGGTACACAACAACACAGCGTGCCTTGTGCCAGACGGGACCCAAAGAACCCGCTATCGCAACATGTCCACGTTTTGTAGGACGCTTTCTGCTCTGAGAGTAAGAAGTAGGCTCGACGACAAAGCAGCCCAGAATCACTAGCACCTCAGAGACTGACAGTCGTCTAAAGCCTAGTTTTATAAAGACTTAGGAAGACTGCCACGCAGTCCTCCTAAAAGAGAACTACGTTATGTTTTGACTCTCACCATCAAATGATATGTGCCACAAAACCTGTTCGAGGTTTTGAACACGCGTGCTCGCGCCGCACGCATAAAGGCGATAACCGCCAAGTGCGCTAGCAAGAACATTCATTTGTGAGTTCAATTTATTCATAGTGGCGCGCATCTTACGCTTAAAAAAATAAAAGTCAAATAGTTTTTTAAATAAAAAATTAACTAGCACGTCTAGACTTATTCGTCACATTATTTAGATAAATTTCTTATGCTAGCTTCTGATCTATTCCTGTAGAATTCCAGTATAGTCTCAGCTGTATCAGCAATTAGAAAGTCTCCCCAAAATTGAGAATACCAATTAAAGCTAGTACTCACTCTGTAGCCAACTTTGAGTACTAGTAATGTGCCTTTACCCGTTGGTATTAATGTATAAGACGTCTCTCTCAAGTCAAAGTACTTACCCCCAATCACCACATGATCATCCATTGAACCAGGAGGAAACGAATTTTTATCAAAAATATAATTCCATGCGATATATCTGTTTTCCTCCCAAGCTGTAATCTCTTCCCGAAAGGTGATCCCTCGTTGCCAAATAAGGTTTCGCATACCACCAACACGCTCCTCTAGCGTTCTGGCCTCTATCGGATATGGGACACCTATCTTATAAGCAAATCCGTTTTTAAGTTCTTTTGGTTTAATGTTAGTTGGATAATTTATTTGGTGCCAAACTGTATTCGGAGACGCCTCAATATAAATATCTCTACTGATTTCAGCATAGATATTTGACATCGGTTCTCCTGCTTCGTAGAACCCAACCAAAATAGGTAACACCCCAACACATGTCACAATGGACTTTCTATGAATCGTATACCGAGTAACTATACCTGCGACTAAGCCTCCAAATGACCCGAGGACAAGAAAAAGGGGAAATGCCATAGCAATACAAATCAGACCTTCAAGTAATGAGATAGCCGTTCCAAGGACAAATATAGTAATGGAGGCCCAAGGCGCAAAGATAAAATACAAAAAGCCATGACTTTTTTTTGCTTCTGCAAAAACAACCGTTACAACACCCACAGCAATAGGAACGATAATGATAAATGCAAAAGTCATCACCTCTAAATCTTTATCTGAGAAGCTTGACATCTCAAATAAGATTCGCATTAATATCCCATAAGTGGCTCCAGCGAAAAGAGGTATCCAAGCAGAAAACTCCAACCTAGAATCTTTTTTAACAATATCTTTTTCATTACTATTCATAATGAAATATTACCCCTACGTTTTTATAAAGAAGCGAATACTTATGCTGTCACTATTTCTATTTTGTAACGCTAATCTTATATTTCACTTAAGCGGTGTCGATGCTGAAATCATTTCTTTGTTTATATTTTTGATACCAAAACAAATAATAAACAAAGAATGGTAGCCAAATTAAGTCATTAAATACATTGACCCATAATGTTCTCCCCGGAATATCGCCATTTAATACAGTAAAGCCCCATCCTATAGGCCCTAGTGTTTTTCCGAGCAAACCTATAACAACAAGCTGCGGATAGCAGTATAAATCTCTGGACACAACCCAATATCCATATCCATAAACGGCAACAAACATCCCGATACCACTCATTAAGAACGGATAGTTAAGCGGTTCGATATCAAAGACTTTGAATATCAAGTTCGGGTAGAAAATAATTAAGACTCCCCATACCACGTTGTATATCGCGGCAGATAAGAAAACCGTAGATAATATTTTTTCTTGATATGTCATAACTGTAAACTCGGCACTAAACCTTTACGATGAGAACGTACTTGCAGTTTAGTATCGCGAAATAACTCCATCACGCCTTCACTTACGTGGCTCGCACCTATGACACACGCGACCGTACCAAGTCCTGGCCATGTCGTATCGCCCACCATCCATAGTCCTGGAGTGGCTAAGTCGTAAGGTACTGCTCTTTGATTTGCATTTTGCATCGACAAACGTGCACCACCAATTGACCCACCAAAACGATCAGTAAACAACTTATAAGTACGTGGAGTACCCGTCTCGAGCACTTTGTATGTCTCACCTAAGGCCGGATATACGCGACGAGCGTAAGTAATAAGTTTTTTAGTAATACTTTTCTTCGCAGCTCGATATTCGTAATGATTAAGAAATTTCCACTCATCTAGTTCACAATGAGTTGAAATCATTACTGAGCGAAACCCTTCAGGCGCACTCAATGTATCCTCCTCCGCAGAAATTGAAATAAACATATTATTTCCATTACCCAGATCTCGCTCATAAGACTGCAGCAGCTGATGGTGACGATGACCGCTTGGTGAATTTATCACTTGGTTCTCAGGAACACCGATGCATACCACTATACCGCCACCTAAGGCTTTATTATCACGCTCGATAAACTGTCGCACTTGCTTACCTATGCAATGTGAGGCAATTTTTGCAGTATTTTGAATAGGTAATGCACTAACAACTTGTAAAGCTTGAAACTTGTTTTTCTTTGCTCTAACTGAGAAACTGCCTAATTTTCCACTAATCTGATTAACGTACGCATTCAGTTTAATTGTGCCACCAATCTCGACATAACGTTTAGCAAGCTGACGCCAGAAACCGCGCATCCCTCCTACTGGTCTGGCCAAACCTGCACCTCGAATTGTGACGCCCAATGCCGAATTTATAAGGGGCGCGGAATCGACTTTGGCATGAACGGTATCTTCTATCATCATTGATAACAAACCTACTAGCGGACGGTCATTTTGCAAACCATTTTTCCTAAGTAAATCACCCATTGATGAAAACAAATATGGCGACATCATCAACCCTTTGAAGTCTAGCGCCTTCCAATTTCGATACATATCAGAGAATGAACGCATGGGCATTTTTAATCCCGACCTGGAAGCTTGCCAGTAGGTATCAGCTATTTCGTCGAGCGTATTCCAGAATCTTCTATGGCTATTAGAATCTCCCAACATTTTTAAACGTTCTTGCTGCCAACGAGTATTGTCAGAAGCGACTTCCACACGACGATCAGGCAACCACGCCATATAACCAGGCAGTAATTCATCCTTTATTGGTTGCAAACCCACTTTTTGTAAAAAATTGCCGCCAACACCGTCTTTATTAAAATCGACCAAGGTAGTTGCACCAATATCAAAACTGAACTTATCTCGACGATAAAACCCCGCACAACCGCCAAGGCGAGAATGTGCTTCTAGAAGCAACGTCTTGTTCCCCTGATTTTGCAGCAACATCGCCGTTGCCATACCAGACAACCCACCGCCAACGACGATAACATCGTATTTCTTATCAACACTCATGGTAATTCCCCTTTGTTTTGATGAGTGATAATCACCACCCAGCACAGGACTAAACACACCATATTTAAAGTTACTGGGCTAAACGCTTGAAAAAGGATATGTGGCGTAAATAGAGCGATATCGATCAACAATAGTAACAATATAACTATTACTAAATATATCGTGAGTAATGAGTTCCTAAAAATGACCAACAGTGTAGCCAAGATAATTTCCGCCACACCAGAAGCCAATAAAATAGCATCGGAAGAAGATAAAAACGCATGGGCTTCAATAATTTCACGCTCTGAATCGTCCATAATAATGATTTTTGAAACCAATCCGTGGTAGAAGAACACGAAAGCTAATGTCGTTCTCGACATTAAGTTTATCTTTTCATATCCTGAACCTGTCATGATAAAAAGCGTGTCTCGTGATCAGGGTGAGGAAGCAAACATTGCTGATACTTGCCAAATAGCTGATAGCGATTCAAGGCGATACGGTCATAGACCCAATTGCGTGCGGGCTTGGGAAAAATAGCGCCGCAAGCTAGCCAGCATAGCGGCCTTGGCAACTGTATCAATACTTTGAATAGCGCATCGCTTTTCTCATAAGCAACACATTCTTCTACATAGAGCATCGTTTCGAAGTAGTCAGTCGGAAGATCAAAGTGTTTGAGAATCGACTGCCCTTCTCTTGATTGCACAGAAGCGAGTCTAAATATATGGGCCGTATCGTACTTGATGATAAAACGACTCCATGCACTACATAGTTTGCACACCCCATCAAACAGTATGACTTTATCGCCTTTGGAAACATATGGTGCTATATCTTCTTTGATTATCATCGTATTACGCCCCTGGTTTTAATACCATAAATAAAAACACTAGCATCATTGACAAAAAAGCGGGTATGCCTAGCCAAAACCATTGATTCGTGTATCTCCAATAGCTATCTGGTAATTCTGAATTATTTAACCGTGCAGCCTCAGCTGCTTTTGACATTCTTATTTGTAAAACCACAACAGGTAACCAACATAGTCCCGCTAATGTGTAAAAAACTATGGAAAGTATTACCCATACATCGGTAATAGAACCCCCTATTATCGAAACAAGAATCAGCCCAGTAATTGGTTGAATGACGATTGTAGGTGTAGTGAACACACAATCAGCTAACACAACATGCTTATTGGTGTAAGCAATCGTTGAAATATCTTGAGATCTATCACCCATATACTTATAAAAAGCACTCCCTAGACCGGTACCGAAAAGTAAGGTGGCACTTAAAATATGGAGCCATTTCACTATTTCGTAATCCATTACTTTTTCTCTAGAACCATCATGATCATGATAGCAACAACTATAGGTATGTTTTTGCTGACAGGGCCGAAGGGGTGATACCAATACTCAGTCAACGCAATTGAAATAAAGGTGGTGTAAATTACTATCACAGCTATTTGCAGTAAACCAAATAGCGAGACTCGATAGGCAAATAATGTTGCCAAACCCAGAATAAAGTTCAATGAGGCAGCACTATAAAGTAAAAATGGTGCCCAATATTCGCTAACGCCTACTTTAGCGAGTAAGGCATAACTTCTTTCTGCAGGAAATAAAAACGCTGAAACAATAGCGGTAAATATCCATAAGAAACCAATTGTATACCGCAGTAAGGGTTTTAAAAAAAATAATCCTGCATGCCATCGGTCTGATGACTGTGCTGGTATCTTAGCTAACCCTTGATCAAAGCTAATAGGCGAGTAATTATCCAAACCTGCAATTCGAACAACATTGCTTGTATTACCTGCACGAAGCATTTTTATAGCGTCAGAAGTAAATTGAGGTGCCCCCAAAAGCTTCCCCACGCCTAAATGCGATGCAAAAAGTGCTAATTCGTAAGGAATTGATATGAACCTTGTTTTACCTAAACCCAAAAACGCGTGCAGCTTTTTATATATAGACCTAATATCCATAGCATGTGGCCCTACCACGGGTATCGTTTTATTCTTAAGCGCGTCACCATCAATCGCAGCCAAAACAACTTGTACAAGGTCATCAATATAAATCGGTTGAATTCTTTGTCCCCCTCCCCCTATTAGTGGAATAACTCCCTGAGCGGAGAAGGCATTAAAGAAATTGAGACTAGTGGAACCCACGCCATAGATAAAAGAAGGTTGAAGTATTACCCAATCTATATTTAACGATCTCAAGCAATCATCTGCGACTTTTTTACTCAACTGATATTCCACGAATGATTGTTCATCTACCCCCAGAGCAGAGATTTGCACTATACGTTTAACATTGGCTTTTTCTGCTGCATGAAATAGCGCACTGGGTGCTTTCGCATGCAAGGCATCAAAGCTCTGGAATTTAGTTTCACTAATAATTCCAACAGCATTGATAACGACATCAACACCATCCAATTTTTCTAACCAATCTTCTACTTGATGATCTCTAGCAAAGTCTGCTTCTACTAGGGTGATATTTGGCCAGCGATTATGAGCTGACTCAGTGTTTCTCACTGCGGCTATTACGTTATGTCCAGCGTTGCTGAGCGCATTTAAAATATAACCACCAACGAAACCTGTTCCACCTGTTAGAAATATATTCATACACTTTCCTTTTTATTCATTAATTTCTGTATAAACAGAAATTAAAAAGCAAAAAAAAGCCTTACTTCACACCTATAAACTTTTGAACCTTTGCGCCTAATTTGATTAGTTTAATCAAAGTCGGTCTAGGCAAACTTTTTACCTGGCTATGCCAAGTATCTAGAGTCTCCATAAACTGAAGCACATCTTTCATTCTGCTTTTTACTTTTTCCGGTGTTTCTTTATCACTTTCCGCATCCAGAACACACTCTCGCAGCAAAGACATAGTTGGATCAAGCTCACGCTGTTTACGGCCTTCCATAATGATATGGAATAACTCCCATGGATCCCTCATAGTTTCAAAGTGATCACGGCGATCACCTAGAATATGCACGGTTTTTACTAGCCCCCAAGATTGCAGTTCTTTAATACTCGTGCTCACGTTGGATCGAGCAACTGATAATGTCTCCGAAATTTCCTCTGCATTCAACGGGTTCGAAGCTAAAAATAACAAAGCGTGTATCTGAGATACCGTTCTATTCACCCCCCATCGGGTACCCATTTCCCCCCAATGAAGAACATATTTTTCCATAACTGGTGTTAATTTCATACGTTTAACCTACCTGCTAGCATTACATAAATAGCTTTTCATCATTATCTTGCTTGTAGCTCTTCATTCCCTACTATAATCTTAGGCCATTTTGGCTTAGCTAAGCTGTATTCGCCTGACTTAACAGCCTCAAGAAACTTTTTATCGTCGTACACCCAAGCATTATCCCTATGAAAATCTAATTTAGACCATGATTCTTCGTTTACAACATAAAGCTCTACATGAGAACCATGGCTCTCTTTAATAACAAAAAGATATTCGAAAACTTCATCATCGTTTAACTCAAGAGGCATCAGATAGTAAGTTTCATCACCCCTAAGAAACCATTTTTTAAGGCCGGAAAGGTCCGAGTAAATAACGTCAATGAGAGAACCAGGTGCGCGACCTTCAGAAACATGAATCGCACTGATAAACTCTTCTTTCGACAAAATTTTATTTCTGTCAGCGCTATTAAGTAAGTTAGTAATTCGAGCTGCCAATTGAGGGTTGGCTAACTCTTTATTATTTTTCAATTTCTCCAGCGCCTCTCGACCCGGCCTAGACAAATTACGACTGAAGTAATAGATACTAAATTCTTCCTCGCTAATTTTTCCTTCTCGCAACAAATTCAACTGGCTTATCACGGTAATTTTTCGAAAATCCAGTATCGGTGAATTCACCAATAACATACTCACCAAAACCAATAAGCCTACCGACACATTTACCTTGCTTAGTTGCTTTTGCCAACCTTCCCTAAGCCTGATAATTCCCCAAAGGTAGCCAATAGAAAACAAAGCTAAGAGAAACCAAATTAGAAATGCCCAAAGTCGATCTACACTCCAACCGTATTGATCAATTCTTAAGCTCAACCCGTAAAAACTGATCGCACTGTATGCAGGCAACAATGCTATTCCAATAAAAATAAATTTATGAAGCCATTGATTGTAGGGCCTAGATTCCGGGTCATTTTGGTAAACAGCGTTAACAAAGAAGAATATTAATGCTTGCATCCATAAAATGAGTGCGCTCCCACCACTTTCCCAGAGCGGTGATAAACCTGTAAAGGGAAGCGTAATTAAAAAGATGATAGACACAAATACTATCAAGACTAACAGGAATTTCATCAATGCCTGTTGTATGCGCGAAATAGTATCGATAATATGCGTAAGTCTTCTAAATATTATTATCCCAAAACCATACGCTAGCGCAATTACCGGATAATAAAACCAGCCCTCTATAAATACATCGTAAAAGAAATGAATACCGATAGCTCTAAACAAGCTGGCCCAGAGCATTAATATCCCCCAAACCATTAAAGCAAATAATAGAGCTAAACCAAGCAATCCAAGCACAAGAGCAAGCGAACGGTAAGCTAAGCAGTCAAATACAAGCGAAAATAGAAGAGAATAAGAAACTCAAATACAACACCAATCAGCAAATTAGCCAGCTTGAAGAAGAAATGAAGCAAGGCCAGATTCAGCTTGAAGAGG
>CAYUVE010000035.1:0-15758 GCA_964447985.1 uncultured Thiotrichales bacterium | reverse complement strand
CCAATGTTTAATACGCCTTCTTGTGTTTCGTTAAGATCAAGTAAACGTGATAGCAGTAAGGGGCCCATTTCTGAAATGGTGGTACGAATAGGGTGGCCTTTCTCACCATATAAATCCCAAAATATACTCGGGAAGCCCTTGTATTCGTAATTCTCAAGTTGAATAGTGGTAGCGCGTTTTTCTAAGAAATCTTTTTCAACGCCAGCTTGACTCATACCGGATAAATCGCCTTTTACGTCGGCCATAAAAACCGGTACGCCAATATCTGAAAATGCCTCTGCAAGGATTTGCAAGGTGACCGTTTTCCCAGTACCTGTGGCGCCAGCAATTAGGCCATGGCGGTTAGCTAATTTTGGGTTTAAAAAGACGGGCGCCTCGCCTCGTCCGAGAAACAATGGATCGACTGTTTGCATGGGTATCAACGCTTATCAAAAATAAGAATCATGTTATTATCAGCGAGCGTAACGCGGTACGCTATCGCTCGTAATCTTAGCATGTTAGATTGTCTCATAGTGTGTATGAGATGCTTCAGTGTCCGTTCATTTTTCGCTGAGCAGACTAATGTGGATTTGTGAAAGATTTTGTAGGGCCAATAAAGCCCGTATGCAGTGAACTAACAATAAAAGGGGAGTCATTATGGCAATGAAAATCGAAGATATTGAAGGCATTGGCCCTAAGTATGGCAAGATCTTACGTGACAATGGTATTAATAGCCCGGCAAAATTATTGGCAGCTGGCGCAACACCAAAAGGTCGCAAAGACCTTGAATCTAAGACTGGGTTAAGCCATTCCCATGTGCTTCGTTGGGTTAATTTGGCTGATCTATGCCGGGTTAAAGGTGTGTCTACTCAATATTCAGAACTACTAGAAGCAGCAGGCGTCGATTCGGTTAAGGAATTAAGAAACCGTAATGCCGAAAACCTTACTGAAAAGATGCGTGAAGTCAATGCTGCTAAGAAGTTAGTGCGTGCTGTTCCAAGTGGCAAATTAGTCGCCGATTGGGTGGCCCAGGCCAAGGCAATGAAGCCAGCGATTAGTTATTAATTACTATCACAGATATCTGCCTCAATCGGTTTGAGGCAGATCTTTTCTAATATAAGTTTGATCTTAAAGCTTGTATTTTATTAAGGAGTCATCATGGATTTAATCCAACAATTAATGCAACAAGTTGGTGTAAGTCAGGATCAAGCTGAGGGTGGGGTTGGTCTGCTTCTCAATACCGCAAAAGATAAACTCTCTGGTGGCGATTTTTCTGAGTTAACAAACGTGATACCCGGTGCTGAGAAATTTATGAGCGCTGCGCCCGCGGAATCTGATGGTGGCGGCGGGATGATGGGCGCCTTAGGCGGGCTAGCGAGTTCACTAGGTGGGGGCGGTAATCTTGGCAGTATTGCCTCATTGCTTGGTGGCTTTTCAAAATTAGGTATCGATACCGATACTGCTAAGAAGTTTTTACCCGTAGTGCAATCCTTTTTAGAAGGCAAATTGGGTAGCGGCCCAATGGATGCAATTAAGAAGCTTATAGGCTAGTACCAGGCTTTTGTTTTATATTATTTCTTTATATAATCAGTACCTTACGGTAATTTTTTAGTTTTATAGTCCGCACAAAGCTTTTTCAAAGAGAAATTTCAGATTTAAAACTCCCGCCGAGGCATAAATCTCGATCCCGGACTTGTGATAAGCATCACAATCTCGGCTAAAGGAAATTTTTGTCGGGTCGAAAGAGCATGAGAGTGAGCCGGACGGAGATTTTCCATGACAGGGCGTATTTTTAGTTTAGTCGCGATTTTACTATTGGTTGGTTGCGCTACCACGCAGCCAATTGAGAACAGTGCCGATTGGCCAGAAAACTTGCCTTCTTATTCTTTCTATTTCGATGAATATAATAAAGATATCGAAAATAAAAATGTCCAAAGCCTCGATGATTATCTAAAGTGGGTGGTAAGTTTCTATAACGGAACCGAGTTTTACTCAAATGGCTGGCAGCAGACTTCAAAAGAAGCCATAGAGAGTATAGAGGATCTCAAAGAGCGGCAACTTGCTGCGCAAAAACTACAGTCGGCTGGGCAAAAAATCTCTGCCGAGTGGGCTAAATCAAACAAATTTCGTTTAATAACTACTCGCCATGTTTCTATCTGGGGTATGTCCCTAGAAGAAGCAATAGCTCAAGGCCAGGCCTTGTCATACATCGATCATGTACAGCGCGATATTGACGCCGTATTAGCCGGGCGTATTGAGCCTAACGACATCACAAATTATCGCTATTTCGCTGAGAGCGAAGACTTCTTTTTTTGATAAACCCTTAAATGCTGTGCTGATCCTTTTGGTTACTCAGTAACAATGTTCACTCTTATCTATCTGAATGATATTTAGAAGCAAGTAAGATAGATAACACGACGCAGTCCTAATCATTTTACACGCGGCAAGTTCTTACTCTGGTCATGTTTGTATTGTGTCGGTTTCTAAGGGCTATTATTAGTTTCACGCTCCGTGTTTTATCAAATGGATAATCTCTTCTCGTAAATGATATTCATAACATATATTACATATAAGTCATAATTTGTTGATTTATATGCATATTTGTTCAAACTATAGAAGAATGTTATAATTTAATCTGTACGCACGATTCGCAAACAGCTCGATGTATTAAAGGTGTTTGTAGAGCACTAAACATATCCTCAGCTTTAAATAGCTTAAATTAAGCCCTCGTTGGGACGGGGCGGAAAACCCTCAAGTCTTAGTAAGTGTTCGACACTTGTTGAGCTGCTAGACCATAAAGATTGCGCTATAACAATCCGGCTAATAACCGGTAATAAATGTGGAGAGTGGGAATAATGAATGCTATGTCTAATGCATCACGGCTTTTGACACCAGAGGTATCTGTTCTACCACCGAAGTTTAAAGTCTTTACCAATCGTCAGCTAGATAATATTCCCCAGTTTTGCGAATTACCCGAAGACGTACAGTTTGGTGTCAGGGTGGCGGCCAGCGTATTCCCTTTCCGAGTAAGCCAGTATGTCATCGATGAACTCATCGATTGGTCTAGCTGGTCATCAGACCCAATTTTTAGACTACTTTTTCCGCAACAGGATATGTTAAGTGACGAGCATTTTGATGCGGTGGCGCAAGCACTAAAAGCAGGTGATAAAGAACAACTTGGTAATGTTGTTGATGACGTGCGTGCAACGCTTAACCCTCATCCAGCTGGTCAGATGGAATTAAATGTTCCCCAGCTCGACGGCGAAGTGGTCGAAGGTATTCAACATAAGTATCGCGAGACAGTTTTGTTTTTCCCTAAGCAAGGGCAGACATGTCATAGCTACTGCACTTTTTGCTTTCGGTGGGCGCAATTTATTGGCGACACCAGTTTGCAGTTCGCTAGCCGTGAAGCCAGCCAATTAGTCAGTTACTTGGAAGCACATAAAGAAGTCAGTGATGTGCTATTTACCGGTGGCGATCCTTTGGTAATGAAAACCAAGAACTTAGCTGCGTACATCGATGCGATATTAAGCTCAAAACATTTAGATCATATCCGTACTATTCGCATTGGTAGTAAGGCTTTAACTTTCTGGCCACACCGCTTTGTTACGGATAACGATGCGGATGACTTATTGAGACTATTTGAGAGAGTTATTGCATCAGGTCGTCATTTAACCTTAATGGCACACTATAATCATTGGAAAGAGCTCGATACCGATATTGCTCATCAAGCTATCGCTAGGGTTCGTTCTACCGGAGCTAATATTCGCAGCCAAGGGCCTTTGTTGCAGGGAATTAATGACAAAGCAGATGACTGGGCACGTTTATGGCGCGATCAAGTTAATTTAGGTATTACGCCTTATTACATGTTTGTTGAGCGTGACACCGGCGCGCGTCATTATTTCGAAGTGCCTTTAGTTAAAGCATGGCAAATCTATCGTGATGCCATGCAACAGGTGTCGGGTATTTGCCGTACTGCACGTGGCCCATCAATGAGTGCCAAACCAGGTAAGGTAGAAATACAAGGTGTTACCGAAGTTAATGGTGAGAAGGTTTTGGCTCTACGCTTTATTCAGGGTCGTGATCCTGATTGGGTGCAACGCCCATTCTTTGCTAAGTACGATGAAAGTGCTACTTGGTTTGATGATTTAAAGCCTGCTTTTGGCGAAGACAAATTCTTTTTTGAATAGAGTTATGTTTATAGAGCTTGCGGTGTCGACAGTATTTTGTTTTAAATAAGACATCATAAGCGTTTTGCGCATTGAAGAACCTCGCTTTTAGCGGGGTTCTTTGTTTAAGCCGTATTATTTATTTGAACCCTAGTCAGAATTATCTGACTAGGGTTTTTTTTGGAGTGTGAAAAATGGTAAATATAAGTATATTCGTTAATTATGAAGTCCTATGCGTTTTAATTTTCGCACTAACATTAGTTAAAAGATAATAAGGTAATTATTAATAGGTGCTTAGTTACAAACCGTAAAAATCACCTCATTATTAGTCAGGTAGAGGCTATAAGAATCGACACTTAGAATCTCCTGGCGGAGCTTCATTAAGTGTACCTACGCTAAGCTACGGTAACCCGCGTGACGCGGGATCTCAACCATGCTCCACCAAATAAAAAAGGGTTACCTTATCAGGCAACCCTTTTTTATTTGGTGGAGGCGGCGGGAATCGAACCCGCGTCCGCAAGTCCTCTGCCATTGGCTCTACATGCTTATCCCACTCTATTAATTTAGCTGTTGACTACCCGAGGGGCAGGGAAGATCAACAGTGAGTTCGGAATTAGGGTTTTAACCAATCAGGCCCAAACAACCGTCATGGCGAGCTTGTGTTCAATGACATCTGAAATGAGCAAGCTCTCTGCGCGCACAAGCACGACACAGTCAGATGTCCAGCTGGATTAAGCAGCTAGAGCGTAATTTTCGTCGTTTGCAATTACTTGCTAGCAGAATGGATTTACGAGGAAATCTGCACCCTCGGCATGCACCGCCGGTTTCGCAACCCACGTCGAAGCCAAGTCGCCCCCGTTTGGTTGTGTTTCAGCTTGTGATTGATTTAAGTATGAGGCTTTTTGGCGGAAAAACAAGGGTTTACTCGCCAATTTTAAAATTTTTCTTGGTTTAATAGATGATGCTCTGAATGGTCATCGGCGGTTAATATAGAACCAGATATAATATGTAATGTTGTATTCATATGAAGTAGGGTGACGTTATGACTCGATATTTCAGTGCTTCTCTTATGCTAGCTGTATTGATCAGTTCTTCTGTGGTGCCTGCATCAGAGGATGATCATCACCATCACGATAAGCATCATAATCACGATGCGCATGTTCACGGTCAGGCGGAGATATATCTTGTTATAGAAGGTGCTAAGTTATTTGTTGAGATCGAGTCGCCGGCGGCAAACGTATTTGGTTTTGAGCATGAGCCAAAAAACGATGAGCAAAGTAATATTGTGGCAAAGGCTAAAAGCACGTTAGCGCAGGCTGATAATGTGCTGCGTATTCGTGGAGGTGAGTGTACTTTAACTTCAAGTGAGTTGGAGTTACCGTTTGAGGGCCATGATTCACATCATCATGAGAGTACTAAGGGGCCAACGCATACGGAAGTTGAAGTAAGCTATTTATACGAATGTGTCGACTCTCAAGCGGTGACAGAAATCGACATTCAATTATTTGAGAATTTTGACGGTTTTGAAGAAATCGACGTTGAGTCAATTATACACTCGAAACAAGGAAGCCAATCTTTAACAAAGAAAAACCGTCTTATAAAACTATAAGTATGGTTACGGACTATTCTTCGTAGACTAGAATATTATCAACGGCCATCGTATAGGCAGAAGTCCCGAGATCAAGAGCAGTAACGTCTGTGGTTAATGTTCCTTCTAGCCAGAAAGGGTCATAAAGGGATTCTAATCTAAAGCCTTTGGGGTATTCGCCATAGATAATTTGGTTGGGTGGTGGCGGTGGTACATGAATGCAGGCGCCAAAATAAGGGACAAGAAAAAAGCTAGTGACATTTTGGTTTTCTGAGAATTCAAGTGGAACGATAAAGCCTGGAATTTTTACTTTTCGATTGTTGTATTCGGGGCGAATATTAGTAGAAATTAAGGCTTGTTGATAACGGCTATCACCTGCTTGATCGATAGCATTACTGATTTGGCTACTAATAATGTCTTCGAGTGAACCATCAGGAATAGCGCTGAGTTCTTCCGGTGGGTTGAGCAAAGCGTCTAAATCATCTTCGGGGATGAGATTATCCCAGTTGATAAGATCATAACCTTTTTGTTGATAAGGCTTTGCTGTTTCAGCAAGACTAGTAGGAGCAAAAACGTTGGTTGAAATTAGCGCTAAGCCAAGAATTACCAATAGTATTTTGCAGTTTGCTAAATTCATTGTCATCGTTAGATATTTGTTACAGTCTAATAATTTGCTTGCTAGAATAGTACCAAGTCGGCTCTTGTTTCGAGTGCGAAATGGCGAAAAAGTTTAGCTCTAACAATAACAAAGTGTAACATAAGGCCTTGACTATAGATGTTTCCAATCTCGTTTTTTCTTACTCTGGTAACCTCCAGAACGCCGTATTACGTATAGATTCCTGGCATGTGGCGAGAGGGCAAAAACTGTTTCTATATGGTCCATCTGGTTCCGGTAAATCTACTTTACTCAATGTTTTAGCAGGGATAGTTCGGCCTCAAGAGGGTAAAGTTCGTTTGCTTGATCAGAGTTTTAGTGAGCTGTCTGCGCGTAAGCGTGATCAATTTCGAGCAAGACATATTGGAGTTGTATTTCAGCAGTTTAATCTTGTCCCTTACCTTAGCGTACTGGAGAATATATTTCTGGCAGCACACTTTGCCAAAAAGACGAAAGCTGAAGTTGAACAACGCGCCAACGAGTTTTTGCGCAGATTAGCTTTAGAGCCTGGTTTACTCTCACAGCGCGCAGATTCATTGAGTGTAGGGCAACAACAACGTGTCGCGATTGTCCGTGCACTGATTAATCAGCCGGAAATTTTAATCGCTGACGAGCCGACTTCTGCCTTGGATAGTGATACCCGTGACCAGTTTATGCAGTTATTACTAGATTGCATTTCGGAATCAGAAATGACTTTGGTTTTTGTCAGCCACGATAAGTCGTTAATGTCACATTTTTCCGATTCGCTTGATCTTGTTGGGCTTAACCAATGTGAGCCTAGAGATGCTACTTAGGGTTGCATGGAAAAGCTTGCTGAATCGCAAGACCAGTGCGGTACTTACAATACTTTCTATTGCAGTAAGTATTTTTGTTTTAGTCGGTGTTGAGCACATTCGCCAAGAAGCTAAAAATAGTTTTAATAAAACTGTTTCAGGTGTTGATCTCATTGTTGGAGCGCGCACTGGCCAGCTAAACCTATTACTTTATTCTGTGTTTCGAATTGGTAATGCCACCAATAATATTTCTTGGCAAAGCTATCAAGAGTTGGCAAAGCATCGATCGGTAGCATGGACGATTCCTTTATCGTTGGGAGATTCTCATCGTGGTTATCGTGTATTGGGTACTAATCAGGATTATTTTCGTTATTTTAAATACGGTCAGCAAAAGTCTTTAACTTTTTCTCAAGGCTCTCAGTTTGAATCTGTTTATGGTGCCGTACTCGGTGCGGAGGTTGCAAAAAAGCTGGGGTATCGACTTGGTGAGAATATTGTGGTGGCGCATGGGGCAGGGAGCACGAGCTTTAGCAATCATGATGATAAGCCTTTTACAGTGGTGGGAGTTCTGGCTCCGACAGGTACGCCTGTTGATCAAACTGTTCATGTTAGTCTTGCCGGTATCGAAGCCATTCATTTAGGTTGGCAAAATGGCGTCAAAGTTCCTGGAGCCAATGTTTCTGCTAAGCAAGCGGCAGAAGGAGAGCTCACTCCTAAGACTATTACGGCTTTTATGGTTGGGCTAAAGTCTAAGATTACGACTTTTCAAATTCAGCGCCAGGTTAATCAATTTAGACAGGAAGCGCTAATGGCTATATTGCCTGGCGTGGCATTATCTGAGCTATGGCAGTTAATGGGAGTAGTGGAAAATATATTGTTGCTAGTGTCTGTTTTAGTTTTACTCGCCTCATTACTTGGTATGAGCACCATGTTACTGGCGTCGATGCGTGAAAGACAAAGAGAATTGGCGGTAGTGCGGGCGGTGGGTGCGCATCCCTCGTTTTTATTCTTGTTGGTTCAGCTAGAAGCGATAATTTTGGCGTTATTGGGCATTGTTCTCGCGTTTATCGCACTGAGTACTATGCTTGCGCTTTATCAAAACTATTTCAGTGAACAGTACGGTTTGTTTATCGCGGCCAATTTTTATTCTGCTAGGGTACTTGTATTAATCGGCATTGTTCTTTTGGCCACAGCAATGCTTGCACTAATACCCGGTGTTAGTGCTTATCGAGCTTCGCTTAATAGCGGCTTGGTTGTGCGAAACTAATTGTTTGTAAATGCTTTTACAATGGTTATATTAGTATGTAAGTGTTATAGTATAACATCTATATGTGAGGGTGACCTTATCGAGTCAGTCCTCAATAAGGTCGCCAGATTCCGTTTTTCTTAGTTAACAATTCAATGAAATCGATACAACTCTTAAGCGACAAGCTCGCGATTGGTCTCTCGTCGTTGTGCGCTATTCATTGCTTAGCGTTTCCGCTGATTTTGGTATCGTTGCCGACTCTGGCAGCGCTACCGCTAGATGAAGAAGCTTTTCACTTGTGGATGCTATTCTTGGTAATACCGATTAGTGTTTATGCCTTAGTGATGGGTTATAGGCTGCATAAGCATTTTCGTTTGCTGGCTTTTGGTATTGTCGGCTTGTTATTCATGATTTCTGCTGTAGCGCTGGGTGAGAGCTTACTGGGCGAGATAGGAGAAAAGGCGCTAACCCTTATCGGAGCAGCTATTATTGCGTTTACCCATTATCGGAATTATCGCCTATGCCAGTATCAGGATACCTGCGCGTGTCCCGAGTAGGTGGTATCTTCTGTTAGACGTGGTCTGTTTATAGTCATAGTTCTGTCCAGTATGTAATAGAGAGTGAGACGAACTATAAACTACAAACCTTCCACAAATATCATATAGAGCTGATTAGCTAGATTTAAACTGCTGCGTATCAATTTTATATTTTTTAATTCGGGATGATAGAGTTGTTGGCTTAATACCTAGTAACTCTGCAGCGCCATTTTTGCCAAATACTTTGCCTTGGCATTTTTGCAAGGCCATAAGCATATTGTGTTTTTCTTGTTGCTTTTGTTCGTTTTCTGTCAAAACGCCATTTGCAGATACTCGATCTTGAGCTATATGTTCTATAGCATTAATAGTGCTGGCCGATTCATTGAAGAGGTTGTTAAACCGTAGCGTACCATTATTTGCCAAAATAACTTGTCTTTCGATAATATTCTCTAACTCTCTAATATTACCCGGCCAGTGATAGCGTTTGAGTTTGTCGATTTCGCTTAGAGGAATTTTAAGTTGCTCTTCGCCAGGCCGTGACATACGGTTTAGGAAAAATTGCGCAAGCAGTGGGATATCTTCTTTACGTTTTCTCAGTGGTACTGATTCAATTGGGAAGACATTAAGTCTAAAGTATAGGTCTTCTCTAAACTTGCCTGCTTCCACTTGCTGCATAAGGTTTTTATTGGTGGCGGCAATGATTCTGACATTCACTTGTCGAGTGGTTGATTCGCCCACACGTTCAAACTGTTGTTCTTGTAATACTCGTAGGAGCTTACCTTGAAGGTTCAAGGGTATTTCACCGACTTCATCGAGAAATAGTGTGCCACCATCTGCTAATTCAAAGCGACCGGGTCTATCGCTTACCGCTCCTGAAAAGGCACCTTTAGTATGGCCAAAAAACTCGCTTTCGAATAATTCGGTGGGGATAGCCGCACAATTGACTCGGATTAGTGGTCGTTTATTGCGTTCGCTAAGGTCGTGGATTGCACGGGCGATTAACTCTTTCCCTGTACCGGACTCACCAGTCACCATGACTGTCGCATCGGTGGCGGCGACCAGTTCAATTTGTTGAATGATTTGCTGAATAGCTAAACTTTTGCCGACGATACGATGATGGTTAAACTCTGAGCTGAGCTCTTGATGTAAATAAGCATTCTCCTGTTCTAAGCGTTCTTTTAATTGTTCTACTTCCTCTAAAGCCGAGAGTAAGCGTTGCTTATCTTTCATCTTTTCGGTGATATCGCGAAAAATGACAACAGCACCTATAATTTCGTCGTTGTCTCTAATTGGCGTGCTGGTATATTCGACATTAATTGGTATTGACTGTTTAGACCAAAAAACATCACTTTCAACAGTGCGCACTATGCCATCTCGAAATGCCTGATAAATCGGGCAATCGTGTATGCCGAAATTACTACCGTCATCATGGCTGTGATGAATGACTAAATGCATGTTTTTTCCGGATAATTCCTCGGCACTATAACCAAGAATACGCTCGGCTGCCGGATTAACGAAAGTGGTTAGGCCATTTTTGTCAACACCATAAATACCTTCACCTGCTGCTTCGAGTAGCAGTTGATTCTCTCTTTCAAACTCTTGAAAGGCCTTTGCAGAGCGTTTCCAATGAACAATACCGGAGTTGTAATGAAATTGTGCTTCGGCTTTGTCGCGGTAATATTTGAGTCTAGTAGTGTCGTGAATACTAAAGTGTGCAAGAGGTTTGTGATCTTGCAATTGCGTTGCATAAATTTCAACGCGCATAGGTTTGTTATTAACACGTAAACTTAGTGTGTCACTCCAAGCAGTATCTTTATGATAAATCTCTTCAGTAAAGACAACGAGTTCACTATGGCAATCATAAAAAAGCGCAGATAACGGCTGATCTGTAATTTCTCTTTCTGAAAGCTTGCACAATCTATACGCTGCTTTGTTCGCACTTAATATGCGATTTCCCATAGGATCCACTACAAATTGCGCTACAGCGGAGCCATTAAAACCTAATGCTAAAAGTGATTTCATATCCAAGTGTTTTCAATTTACACACCAACTTCATTTTTTCGTAATTACCACTACGAAAATTCATTTATTACGAAAAATAGTAGTTATGTAAATAACTGATAATTCTAAAATAATTCAATTAAAACAGTTAGTTAAAGGATATTTTATCTGTTGGCATTTGGTTTGCTCTATACAGATTAATATTTGAGACAACGCCGTTTCTACTATGAGTGCTTAGTGCGCTTGCACCAATTCACAACCTTCATTTGCACTTTATTAGTGCTGATATCTTAAATTTGGAGTAGGTCGACATGAAGATAAAAAGCTTAGCTAATCCGTTTGACGCTGAAGAAAGCTTAATTCACGATCCGAGCTGTGCCTGTAAAGCCTGCGCAGCTGAGAGTAAAGCGATAAACATGACTGATAAAGAACGCACTGAAGTCATGGAAAGGCAGGCTGAATTAGTTGACGAATCTCGCGCTACTGCTGTTGCCAAATCTCAACCTGCTGATACGACTAGTAGTGAAGATATGATTGATCGCGCGATTGAAAGTGCGATCGTGCGGGGTATTTTCGGTCATAACGACCTTAACCGTCGCGAATTCATTAACTTGGTGGGGGGCGGTACCTTAGCGGCAGCTATTGCTAGCATGATTCCTCTCGATAAAGTTAAGGCGGCGGTAAAAGAAAGCGCCGGTAAGCTAGAAAAAAGTAAGTTAAGCGTAGGTTTTGTACCGATTACCTGCGCAACGCCTATAATCATGGCGCATCCACTTGGCTTTTACAGTAAGTACGGGCTTGATGTTGACGTGATTAAAACAGCTGGTTGGGCCGTTGCGCGTGACAAATCACTTAACGGTGAATATGACGCCTCGCATATGTTAACGCCTATGCCTTTAGCAATGACGATGGGTGCTGGCTCAACCGCTTCGCCATATCTCATGCCAGCAGTAGAGAATATTAATGGCCAAGCTATTGTCTTGCATAACGATCATAAGGATAAGCGTGACCCTAAGCAGTGGAAAGGCTTTAAGTTTGGTGTGCCGTTTGATTATTCAATGCATAACTTTTTGCTTCGTTACTATGTAGCAGAACACGGTATTGACCCAGATAAAGACATTCAAATTCGCGTGGTACCACCGCCAGAGATGGTCGCCAACTTGCGTGCCGGTAACTTAGATGGTTATTTATCACCAGATCCGTTCAACCAGCGCGCTGTCTATGAGAAAGTCGGTTTTATTCATACCTTAACCAAGGATATTTGGGAAGGGCATCCTTGCTGTGCATTTGCTTGTAGCCAGGAATTTGCGACAGAGATGCCAAACACCTACGGGGCCTTGTTTAAATCGATTGTTGATGCTACGCATTACTCAGCAAAATTTGAAAACCGCGATGAAATTTCAAAGGCGATTTCACCTAAAAACTATCTAAACCAACCGGAGATCGTGGTTAAGCAGGTATTGACCGGTCGTTATGTCGACGGTCTTGAGAAAAAAGTTCATGACGTGCCTGATCGAATCGATTTTGATCCATTCCCATGGCATTCAATGGCGATTTGGATCTTAACCCAGATGAAACGTTGGGGTTACATTAAAGGTGATGTTGACTACAAGAAAATTGCTGAGCAAGTTTATGTGGCTTCTGATACCGCTGCCGTTATGAAAGATCTGGGTTATGAAGCACCGACCAAGACCTATGAAAACTACACCATTATGGGTAAGGAGTTCGATTACACCAAGCCTGATGAGTATGTAGAAAGCTTTGCTATCAAGCGCACATAAGATGGGAGGAGTCAATGTCAGGTTCGCTTAACCTTCGGGCAGCACTCGTATCTTTTATAATTCTGCTTATTCTGTTAGGAATTTGGGAGGCATTAAATCAGCCCCCCGAAGCTACCGAAGCGTTAAGCGAGTATGAATTATTGCTTGGTGGTGCAGACGATGAGGCACGTGTACCACCGCCGTCCAAAGTTCTTGGTCATGCTTATAACGAGCTAAGCGATCCCTTTTACGATAAGGGGCCTAATGATAAAGGCATCGGCATACAGTTAGGTTATTCGATATATCGTGTTCTAACTGGTTTCTTTGCCGCAGCATTGATTGCGATACCGATTGGTTTTCTAATTGGTATGTCACCATTAATGTCCAGAGCATTAAACCCATTTATACAAATACTTAAGCCTATCTCTCCTCTGGCTTGGATGCCATTAGCACTCTTTGTGATTAAAGACTCTGAACAGTCAGCGATATTCGTCATTTTTATTTGTTCCATTTGGCCTATGTTGATTAACACTGCATTTGGTGTAGCCAGTGTACGAAAAGACTGGATTAATGTTGCTCGAACGCACGAGCTTAATCCAGTGCAAACGGCGTTCAAGGTCATTCTTCCTGCTGCGGCACCAACCATCTTAACGGGAATGCGTATATCGATAGGTATTGCCTGGCTAGTGATTGTGGCAGCAGAGATGTTAGTCGGTGGAACAGGTATAGGGTATTACGTATGGAATGAGTGGAACAACCTGGATTTGAATAGCGTTATTTTTTCCATCTTAATGATTGGTATTGTTGGTATGTTGTTAGACATGGCTTTATCAACGGTGTCTCGATTAGTGCAATATGCGGAGTAAGCATGCCGACACATTTTGTAACAGTAGAAAATTTATCTAAAGTCTATCCTGGTGAAAATAAAGCCGAGCCACTGGTTGTTTTTGAAGACGTCAATGTATTTATAGAAAAAGGCGAATTCGTCTGCATTATTGGTCATTCTGGCTGTGGTAAGTCAACAATCCTTAATGTTCTAGCTGGTCTTGATAATCCAAGTAGCGGCAACGTCATTATGGATGATAAAGAAGTCACAGGGCCAAGTTTAGATCGCGGCGTGGTATTTCAAAACTACAGCTTATTTCCTTGGTTAACAACGCTGCAAAACGTCATCTTTGGAGTCAAAGCCCGTTGGCCGCAGTGGTCGAAAGAGCAAGTTGAAGCGCATAGTCGTAAGTATCTTGAAATGGTTGGCTTGTCTCATTCACTAGATAGAAAGCCTGCGCAGCTCTCTGGCGGTATGCGTCAGCGGGTCAGTATTGCGCGCGCATTTGCTACCGAGCCAAAACTGTTGTTACTCGACGAGCCTTTCGGTGCTTTAGATGCTTTGACGCGAGGTAACATTCAAGACGAGTTAATAAAAATTTGGGCGGAAACGCATCAAACTGTATTTATGATTACTCATGATGTCGACGAAGCCATTCTATTGGCTGACCGAATTTTACTGATGACCGGCTTCCACGGTCTGCACGTGATCATTGGTGTGATCTGGCTCATCGCCGCCTGGTTCTGCGCCTTCCGCGGCAAGTACACCGCGCGCAACAACCTGGGGCTGGAGCTGGCCGGTCTCTACTGGCACTTCGTCGACCTGGTCTGGGTGCTGCTGTTCACCATCGTCTACCTCTTCTAGAGCCGACCCCTCTCGATCTCTCGACCCGACGGAACTCCGATGTCCGACGATCACAAAGAATTCAACGCCGAGAAGATCTTCCTCTGGCTGTTCATCTTCACCGCCGTGGAGGTGGGCTACGGCTACGTGGGCGATGCCTTGGGCTTCGGCCGCGTGCTGCTGTGGGGGGGGCTCGGCTTCTTCGCGTTCCTGAAGGGCTATCTGATCCTGACCTACTTCATGCACTTCAAGTATGAGGGCTGGATCATCAAGGGCCTCATCGTGCCCACGCCCTTCCTGATCGCCTACATGATGACGATCCTGCGCCCCGACGTCGGTGCGAACAACCGCATGGACTTCCCGGTGGGCTCGCAGCTCGACTACTCGGTCGTGACCGACGAGCACCACAAGCCGGTGATGGACGAGGACGGTCTGCCGGAGCGTCACGAGACCTTCAGCACCGTGCTGCTCGACATGGGCAAGCACGATGCCTCCGAAGAAGAGAACGCCGGGGGCGGCCACTGAGCTCCCCCTCGAGCACGCGTCGCTCCCTCGACGCGCGGAGGAGCGCGCCTCGGCCCTCGGGTCCGGGCGCGTTCGCGTTGGTGCTCGCCCTCGCCGCTCTGGCCGGCTGCGGCGAAGACGTGGCCGGGCGGGGCGGCAACCTGGATGGAACGCCGCCCACCAACACGCCCGCCGACTCGAGCCACGTCTGGAGCACGCTCTCCGACTTCGAGTTCACCACCCACGCCGGGGAGAGCCTGCGGCTGGAGGACGTGCGCGGGCGCACGGCGGTCTTCGCCACGCTGTTCACGCGCTGCGGCGGCCCCTGCCCCAAGATCACGCGCGCCCTGCGCGAGCTCTCCCTCGAGCCCGCGTCCGAGGAGCTCCTGCTGCTCGCCGTCTCGGTGGACTCCGAGCACGACACGCCCGAGGTCCTGCGCGAGTACGCCGCTCGATTCGACGTGGATCTGGAGCGCGTGGTCTTCCTGACGGGGGAGCGGGAGCCTATCCATGAGTGGATTCGCGCCAACCTCAAGCTGGCGGCGGGCGCCGACGGCGAGCCGGGCCATGCGGTCTCCCACGATCGTCGCCTGACCGTCGTGGACGCCGAGGGCCGCGTGCGCGGTTGGTACGACCACGAGCGCGACGCCGAGCTCCTGCGCGAGCGCCTCGCGCATCTCGAAGCGGAGCGCGCGGACTAGAGCGAGCACCCAGGCGCCGACCCGACCGATGCAGCTGCCCACCCTGAACGCCGGACTCAACGGAGGCGCCGCCGTCTTGCTGTTCACCGGCGGGCGCGCGATCAAGCGCTGCGACCGCGAGCTGCACGCCAAGCTGATGCGCGCGGCCTTCTTGACCAGCGCCGCCTTCCTGGCCAG
>CAYUVE010000034.1:0-15769 GCA_964447985.1 uncultured Thiotrichales bacterium | reverse complement strand
TAACTGGGCGTTATCGATTTGTGCCCGAGAAATATAATGATAGAGATATATTGAACTAACTCGAAATCAATGGGGCAGCCCCCTTTAATTCAAGTCATAAGGAAAAATATGATAACAATTGAAAGAGACTCAAAGTTTGAAGAAGTATTTATTCATGCAGCCCCCGAAGACCTTCGTGGTTTAGCGAAGAAGCTATGGGCTATATCAGAAAAAGCAGAAGCAAAAGGTAAGCATAGCGAGGAGCTAACTACCAAGGATGATTCAGAAATAGAGTTGTCCACTAAACCAATAGTGGATAACGGTAAACACGTTGTTGTAAAAAAGCTTACGGTCTCTTCCAGCGTGTAGCAATGACTCATAATTAAAGGTGTCAAGCCCCTTTGACCATGATGGGTGATTATAGGAGGTAGATTTTAATTATGATCTCTCATTTTGAGGTATTGAAAGGAAGACATCTGATTTAAGGTCATTGTATGAAATATTTTAAATATTGGGTTAAAGAGTCGTTTGAAATAGATATTGATGGTGCTATTGAAGCAATAAATATCTTATCTGGTTCAAATATATCGAAGGATGATGCTCGGGATAAAGCTAAGGAGCGATGTAGAGTCATAGAAAGGAGGATCAAGTCTAGGAGTAGTAAAGAGGAATATAAGGTTCCGATTAAAGAATATGTGGAAGATGTTATTGATGAATCAAATATTATTACGGTTTGTCGTTATGGCGCAAAAATTCTGAATACTACTCAGTACACGATATTAGACTTAGATGATTATCCTTTCGATTTTTTTGATATTTTTAAGTCAGTCAGGAAGTTGCCAAAAAAAGAAAGGATTGTGTTTAAGTTTTTAGAACGATTGAAAAAAATGCCTGAGCTTGGGGCTGATTTTAGAATATACGAAACCACAAAGGGAATCAGAGTAATCGGGAAAAAGTATGTTGATCCATCCGGAAAGAAGTTTCCGAGCTTGATGCGAAAACTTCATGTGGACTGGTTGTATATTGTTCTTTCAAAAAAGCAAAATTGTTATAGGGCTAGAATTTCACCAAAACCGTATAGAATGAAATTTAAAACTATAAAAGTAAGGAGTCCTTTAGATTGCGAGTCTGAGGAGTACGTAAACTGGTCAAAAGAATATGTAGAAGTTTCGCAGAGATATAGCGTTGTTAGGCATATTAAGTCGATTGGTAAGGATTTCTCATATGACCCAGTTATCGCATTGCATGATAGGGTTTGTAACGCGCAATATAATTACTTGTTGGTGTAGGCAAACTGGTTTAGCAAAGTAATATAAGCTACATGGGTTGATCTTATATATATTTACTGTCGTTACCAGAGGCATGTTTCTAGGTAATATACAAATCGCATGTTATTTACAGCGTACCGATGAGTACTTCTTATCAAATTTTAGCCGGGATTTGTTAAGGAAGCAGCGAAAATACATTGCCTCACGTATACTCTAGGTTCCATTTCTAGCCGTTATTCATAATGATTTTCGCCGTTATTACATTGCTCTTAGTTTTCGCGAGCTTTTTTCCCAGTTTTTGGGTGCGGTATGTGATGCGAAAATATCATGCAGAAGTGCCTGAATTGGCGGGAACGGGCGGTGAGTTAGCCAAGCATTTGATTAAGAAGTTTGAGCTATCAAGTTCGCTAGAAGAAACCGATGAAGGTAATGATCATTATGATCCGGTTTCGAATACTGTTCGTTTAAGTCCGAGTAACTACCATAATAAATCTTTGACCGCTGTGGCGGTTGCCAGTCACGAAGTGGGGCATGCCATTCAGTTTTCACGCAAAGAAAAAATTTCGCAGTTACGTGGCAAGTATATTCCCTTATCGTTTACGCTGCGTCGTATTGGTACATTTTTATTGATGGCTTTGCCGGTTGTCACGATTTTGCTGAAATCACCGGTAGCCATTGGGGTGTTTGTTGGGCTAAGTCTGTTGATGCAGCTTTTGGGTGTGTTGATGTATTTGATTGTCTTACCCGAAGAATGGGATGCAAGCTTTAATAAGGCCTTACCGATTTTGGTTGATGGGGAATACTTAGAGGATCATCAGCTAGTCGCGGTACAAAAGGTTTTGAAGGCCGCGGCCTTAACCTATTTCGCGGCGGCTTTGGCTGATTTGCTGAATATTGGTCGTTGGTTTTTAATTCTCAGAAGGTAATAAGTAAAACGACTGATTCGCTATTTCTAGTGATGAAAGCCTATAGCTGTACTTCCACGATGATTGGTAGGTGATCAGAGCCAATATTTTCCCCTGTCGACATATCTTTTACTGAGAAGTGTTCTGATACCAGGCAATGATCTATCGGGATCATCAGTGCGGAGAACTGCAGTTGTGTTGGCCATGTGGGTAATACGCCAAAGCCTTTTCTACAGTTTTTCAAATTAACCTTTTCTAGTGGCGTGTAGTCTGTCGACCACATCGTGATGTTTAGGTCGCCGATGACAACTAACGGTTCTGCAGTGTTTTTAGCCGCTATCGCTGCATCTTGGAGCTGTAAGTTTCTAGATTGATAGGTATAACTGCTAATGGGCGGTAGTGGGTGAGTGGTAATCAGCTTAAATTGTTTGTCGCCTATGGTGTTCATTATTTCTAAGCTAGGTAAACCGGATATTCCTAAGACTATGTCTTTTGTTGAGGCAAAAGGGTGCTTGCTAAATACTGCAATACCAAAGTTATCTTCTCTCGGTATGGAATGCTCATACGGGTATGTGTGTTTGATCGACTGTAAAGCAGAAAGCCATGAATGATTAACTTCTTGCACAATAAATATATCGGGTGATTCCCTCAGTACTAGGTCTATTGCCTTATCGTAATGAGTGTTACTTGCATTGACATTGCTCAGTAATATTTTGATGGTCGTTGTTTTATCCGTTATTTGATGAGTATTAAGGCTCAAAAACCACGGTAATATGTAGGCCGAATTAATTGCAGCTATGACAAGTAAGGTAATTGCATATTGATAGTGTTTGCTGGCAAAAAATATGGCTAAGCATAAGAGTGAAGATAGTAAATACTGTAATCTAAAGTGAGAAGTGAGTTCTAAGATACGGTGTGTATCGTTGAATATTGCGGTGAAGCTGAATACCGCAGTAAGTAGGGCGATAATTTTTATAATATTCATGACGGATATTGTCATTTATGGGAAACCAAGGGACTTCAAATTATATGCATATTTTGCTCGTACATGGCGGATCCCATTATGAGAATTGTTGGGATATTGTAAAACCATATTTCGAAAATTCTGGGTTCAATGTATGTACAGTAACACTTAGAGGGCATGGTTCAAACAAGGTTAATGGTTACTTTGTGAGTATGGCTGACTATGCTGAGGATGTGTGTCTTGCGGCTGAGAAAATTGGTCAGCCTTGTATATTAATAGGTCACTCGATGGCTGGGATGGTTATATCTGCTGCTGGTGAGCTGCGCCCTGATTTGTTTTCTCGTTTAGTTTATGTAACCGCCATGGTGCCAGAGCGCAGAGGTTCTCGATTGATATCGCTCGCGATGAAGTATTCCAATAGTGAAACGAGGATGGCGGCGAAATTTGATTTTATTGATGGTACTTTTTCATTAGATTCTAGCAAAGTAAAGGAATTTTTCTATAGTCTGTGCGAGGGTTCATCTGAAGAGTTGGCAGAGCGATATTTATGCTCTCAGCCTATACGCCCGTTTATCTATCGTGTTAGTTGGTCAGACGAACGCTTGGGTTCAATTCCTAAACACTATATTGAATGTACGAAGGATTGCGTTATGGCAGTAGCGCATCAGCGCGATTTGCAGAAGAGAATGAGGTTTTCTAGTGTTCGTAGTTTAGAAAGTGATCACTCTCCGTTTATATCTATGCCAAGAGAGTTCGTTGAATGCGTGGTGGATTTGTTGAGTAATGAATAAGTTTTAATTATCTTCTACGCTGAACTTCTCTATCAGAATTTCTGCACAAGCAGAATATTGATCTAGATTATCTTCTACCTTGAACCCGGTTAAAGAGAACATTGGGTTGGCATCTTGCTTCGTCCAGCATGCGTGAGCTTCGAAGATGATATCTTCATTTATGTTGGCTTCGTCAGGCAGTACTAATGTCAGGTTAGGGTATATCTCTTTGTCAATATTATCTTGTGTGGAAAGCAGAAAACCTAATGTTGAAATATTTACCAAGCGACCAATTTCTTTTTCTGTGGAAAGGTCTACGACAATGATGTCGTAAATCAGTTTATAACGTTTACGCTTACGGCGCTCCGCCATAATCTGATTTTCGATTTTTTCCATCTCGCTAAGCATGCTGATATTCGATAAACCGCTATTTTTATTAGATTTAATTGTCGGCCATTTTTTGGGGTTATTTAGTGCTTTGTACGAATAATTACGCTAACTGACGTTAGGCAAAGCTTTCAGTTATGTAATCAGGCGTTTTATATTAAGTTGCTATATGGTTAGGAGCTCGAGTATTCAATCATTGCCTCTAGTTCTCGATGCAATAATTCATCATCACCCAAGTTGAGTTCGACAATCCTTCTTACATCGGCAGCGGATTCGGGGGTGATATTGTCACAGCATAGCCCAACGAGCTTGTCGCCGATATGTTTGACGGTGGCATCATACTGAATAGGGTCGTGCTCGCAGCCCATATCGATAGTGACTTCGCATGTGTCCCCGACATTTAATTTGCAGTGATCAGGTGATTTGGCTAGCGCACCCTTGAGTGATATATCGACGAGTTCGCCGTCAATACTAATGCAGTTATGCTTGATGATGACTCGGGCATCATAATTGATACGAGTAAAGTGGCGCTTTTCTTCATCCATGGGGGCCTCCTTTGAATTTGACTAAGTCAGCAATTTTTCCATGGTTCGTCGATAAATAGACGATAACATGTCCGGTGCTTTTATATCGACATGTTCATTGATTTTATGAATGCTGGCGTTGACTGGGCCCAGTTCTAGCACTTGCGAGCCGGTGGGGGCGATAAATCGGCCATCCGAGGTGCCTCCTTCTGTCGATAGACGGGTATCGATACCGGTGATTTCCTTAATAGCTGCAACGGTTTGGTCGATTAGCTCACCATGTTCGGTAATAAACGGCTGAGCGGAGAGCTTCCACTGTATCTCGTAATCGAGCTCATGCTTATCGAGCACGCTGAGAATGCGTGTTTGAATGTCATCGGGTGTCAGTTCGGTGGAAAAACGTAGGTTAAAAACAACTTCTAACTCACCTGGTATGACATTCGTGGCACCTGTGCCAGCGTTGATATTAGATATTTGGAAGGTGGTGGCAGGAAAATGATCATTACCTTGATCCCATTCAATGGCACTGAGCTCCGCTAAGGCGGGTGCTGCCACATGCACGGGGTTTTTCGCTAAGTGTGGGTAGGCGACATGACCTTGGACGCCATTAATGGTTAGTTTTCCACCCAGTGATCCGCGTCGGCCATTTTTTATGACATCGCCGACTTGTTCATCGCTGGTGGGTTCGCCAACGATGCACATATCAATATGCTCATCACGGGCTTGCAAGGTTTCAACAACTTTTACGGTGCCATTGATGGCGTCACCTTCTTCATCGCTGGTAATGAGAAAACCGATAGAGCCTTTATGATTAGGATTGTCAGCAATAAATTGCTCACAAGCGGTAATCATGGCGGCAATACTAGATTTCATATCTGCTGCACCACGGCCTCTGAGTATTTCGCCATCTATAGTAGGTTCAAACGGTGGTGAGTCCCAGGCATCTAGCGGGCCGGGTGGTACGACATCGGTATGACCGGCAAAGACGAGTAGGGGGGCTTCGTTACCTCGCCTTGCCCAAAGGTTGGTGACGTCTTCAAAAGGCATATCTTCACAGTCAAAGCCTAGTGGTTGTAGACGTGATTTTAGTAGTGTCTGGCAGCCTTCGTCTTTTGGTGTGACGGAGTTTCTGGCAATGAGTTCTTGAGCAAGGCTAAGTGTTTTGTCCATTAGTTATCCGCTTATTGGCCAAATTGTTCTTGGTATTCGGCATCTTTAAAACCGACATGCAATGACCCATTGTTTTCTAATACCGGGCGTTTGATTAGGGTTGGCTGTTCAACCAATAAATCAGTTATTGCTGCTTTAGTGCTAACCGCTTTTTGCTCGTCGCTAAGTTTGCGCCAGGTCGTGCCACGGCGATTGACCAAGACTTCTTGATCAATCTCTTTTAGCCATTGGCCTACCTTGGTTTTACTTAGTCCATCGGCGCGAAAGTCATGAAACTCATAACTGATATTATGATTATCTAACCAACGCCGTGCTTTACGAACGGTATCGCAGTTTTTAATGCCGTATAGGGTGACTTTAGCCATGGTTATATCTTAGATATCACGTAGTAATTCATTAATGCCTACTTTACTGCGCGTTTGGGCATCAACTTGTTTCACAATAACCGCGCAGTACAAGCTGTAAGTACCGTCTTTAGATGGTAAGTTACCTGAGACGACGACGGAGCCGGCTGGGATTCGGCCGTAAGTGATTTCACCTGTCATACGGTTAAAGATCTTTGTGCTCTTACCAATATAAACACCCATTGATATCACAGCACCTTCTTCAACGATAACGCCTTCCACGACCTCTGAACGGGCACCGATAAAGCAATTGTCTTCGATAATAGTCGGCGCGGCTTGTAGTGGTTCTAGGACACCACCGATTCCGACACCACCTGATAGGTGGACGTTTTTACCAATCTGTGCGCAAGAACCAACCGTAGCCCAGGTATCTACCATGGTGCCGCTGTCTACATAGGCGCCGATGTTGACATATGAAGGCATCAAGACAACGCTAGGCGCGATATAGGAACCTTGGCGTGCCGTAGCGGGTGGTACGACGCGAACGCCCGCATCACGAAAGTCTTTGGAGTTCATGTCCTGGAACTTTGAAGCGACTTTATCATAGTAGTTAGTAAAGCCACCTTTTATAAATTCATTATCGTGAATGCGAAACGACAGTAGTACGGCTTTTTTTAACCATTCGTTTACGACCCAATCACCGTCAACTTTTTCTGCTACGCGTAAACTGCCGTCATCAAGTTTTGCGATAGCTTCGGTAACAGCCTCTTTCACATGTGTATCGACGGCGCGTGGGGTGATGTCGGCACGTTGTTCAAAGGCTTCTTCAATGGTGGCTTTTATATCGTTCATGTTTTGCTCCAAAGTATTATCAATAGTAAAGGTTTAAACAGTCTGATTTAGGCAATCGCGGATGCGGGTGGCGGCATCGACGCATTGCTCGAGATCAGCGACTAGCGCGATCCGGATGAATCCTGTACCTGGGTTAATGTCATGGCTTTCTCTGGAAAGATAGCTGCCGGGTAATACGGTGACATTATATTGTTGATAGAGCCGCTTGGCGAACTGCTCGTCGTTTTCTTGCTTGGTAGCACCGCTGATGTTTAGCCAGAGATAAAAACCGGCATCGGGGTTTTGTACGTCTACTGCAGGGCTAAGAATATCGATAACCGTTTTGAACTTCTCAGTGTATAAAGCCCGATTTTCTTTAACATGTTCATCGTCATTCCATGCTGCAGTGCTAGCGGCTTGTGTTGGCAATGACATGGCACAGCCATGATAGGTGCGATAGCGTAGAAAGGTGCTAATCAACGTGGCATCGCCGGCGACAAAACCAGAACGCAGTCCTGGTGCATTGGAGCGCTTAGACAGACTGTGAAACACTAAACAATTTTTATAGTCGGTGCGACCTATTGATTGCGCGACTTCGAGTAAACCTATGGGCGGTGTTTGGTCTGTTTGGTAAATTTCGGCGTAGCACTCGTCTGAGACGATAGTGAAATTGTATTCATCGCTTAATTCGATCAGTCTTTGTAGTAGCGTTTTAGGTGCGACGGTGCCGCTAGGATTACCGGGACTGCATAAATAAATCAATTGGCATTGTTGCCATTGTTCTGGTGTGACGCTTTCTATATCAGGCAAAAAGTTATTCTCAGCTGTGGTATTGAGATACACAGGTTTGGCGCCCGCTAGCAAGGCTGCGCCTTCGTAGATTTGATAGAAAGGGTTAGGCATCAAAACTGGGCTGTTTGACTCAACAAAGCACTGAGCAACAGCGAACAACGCTTCCCGTGTGCCATTGACAGGTAATATTTGTGTTTCGATATCTAGCTGGCTGAGTGTATAGCGTCGCGTTAGATAGTCACCGATAGCCTGTCGAAGTTCTACACTGCCTTTTGTAAGCGGGTAGTTGGCGAGTTTTTCTAGATTGGCGCTAAGTGCTTGCTTAATGAAATCCGGTGTTGGGTGTTTAGGTTCGCCAATTGATAGCACGATAGGCGAGTATCGATCGTCGGGTTTGACGTCGGCAAATAGTGCGCGCATGCGCTCAAACGGGTAAGGTTGTAATTGGTGTAACCCAGGATTCATTGATCGAAATTCGCGACGTTGTGACAAAAAGTGCAATAAAAACCGCCTATTATAGCGTTTATTGCGTGAGCGCGTATTAAAAACCATGCAAACCCCATTATCCGAGCCTCGTACCGTCTATTTTCTTGCTGTGCTGGCATTGCTTGGTTCAGCGACGATTTGGGGGGTTATTTGGTATCCGCTGCGTTTACTTGAAGATCAGGGATTAGCGGGTTTATGGTGCGCCTTAATTATGTACGGCACCGCGTTTGTGGTGGGCTTACCCTGGTGGTGGCGACATCGCTGTGGCTTTGCTAGTCGGCCGTTGATGCTGGCGGCCTTAGGTTTGGCCAGCGGCTGGGCCAATATTGCATTTATTCTAGCCGTAATCGATGGCGAAGTGGTCAGAGTGACGTTGTTGTTCTTTCTCTACCCGATATGGGCGACCTTGATAGGTCGTTTTATTTTAAGAGAACATATGTCAGTACGGGCGTGGTCGGGTTTTTTTATAGCCGTTGGTGGTGCATTGTTTATGATGTGGAACCCAGAGCTGGAAAACCCTTTACCAAGAGACCACAACGATTGGCTGGCATTATCAGCAGGCGTTGCCTTTGCCATATCCGCTGCTTTGGTAAGAAGTCTAAATGAAGTTAGTGTTGTGCCTAAGACCTTGGTTGTCTGGGCCGGGGTGGTTATCGTGGCAGGTGTCTGGTTGCTTAGTCGGCAGCTAGTATTTCCTGATCTTGAACTTGGTGTCTACTTTTCAGCGGCTTTATTAGGCATTTTTGCGACGGTGGTCATGACTTTGCTGGTTCAGTATGGCTTTCATCACGTGCCAGTTTCGCAATCCTCAGTCATATTATTGTTTGAGTTGGTCGCTGCGGCTTTGTCAGCGTATTGGCTGGCTAATGAGATGCCCGCCTCAAATGAATGGCTGGGCGGAATAGTGATAGTGTTGGGTGCTTGGCTTATTCTAAAGTCCGGCCAAGATGCTAATGAACAGAATTAACCACGCCCTTCATCAAGGGAATTAATAATGTCTGTTTTCAGTGCTTCGAGTAAGTGAGTATCAGTGATCGCTTCATCATTCTCATCTTCTAAAGCAAACAAATCTTCCACTTTTTCGCCTAAGGTGGCGATCTTGGCGATACGAGCCGTAATGTTATGTTTGGTTAATGCTTGTGCGATACGAGATAAGATGCCAGGTTGGTCTGTGGTAACGACCTCCATAATGGTACGACCATTCAGCTCATCACTTGAGAACTTAACTTGGGTCGGTGTATTAAAACAGCGCAATCGTCGTTGCTGACGACGTTGTACCGGTACGAGCTCATCTTGGGGAATTGATAAGTATTTAATTAAACGAGCTTCAATTTCCTCGTTACTCATCGCGACAGAATCATCATGATCATCATCAGCTAGAATTGTGAAACTGTTGATTACGAATTCATATTTTGTCGTATAGATAGCTGCATCATGAATGCTAATACCTAATTTTTCCAAAGCGGTGGTGTTCGCTAAAAACGGGTCAATAAAATCTGGATTACTATAAGTAAAGATTTTAGTATCGTCATTTGGGCCGATTTTGCTAACCATGACGAAGGGAACATGGACATTATCGATAATCTTAACCATGGCCTGCGTTTGCCAGGCAACTTCTTCGGCGCTGTTGCGTAAGAAGTACTCATCTTCGAGATGAGACCACTGTCGTTCTATCACTTCATCGCTGATGTCATTAGCTTCGAGAAGTGCTTTTGCCAAACGCTTAACGTGTCTAATTAGGCTTTCGCGGTCAAGCGGGTTGTCCAAGCCGCGGAATAGTGCGCGTCGCGTCAGTGCATAAAGCTCTTGTAATAGTGAGGCGCGCCAATTGTTCCATAGTTTTGGGTTGGTGCCTCGAATGTCTCCGACGGTGAGTAAGTAAAGGTAGTCGAGATGTGTCTGATCGCCCACGGTTTGCGCAAATTCCGATATGGTATCGGGGTCTGAGATATCTTTACGTTGTGCTGTCATTGACATCAGTAGATGGTTTTTAACTAGCCACGCGACAAACTCTGCATCGTAGTTACTCATGCCGTGGTGAAGGCAGAATTCACGCGCGTCGGTTTCCCCAAGAGCTGAGTGATCGCCACCGCGGCCTTTGCCAATATCGTGAAATAAGCCGGCCAGATACAGGATTTCTGGTTTAGGTAGAGACTGCGCAATTTGGCTGCATAGTGGTAGTTCGTCAGCGTAATCTTCAACAAAAAAACGCCTAAGATTTCTTACTACAGTGAGTATGTGTTCATCTACGGTATAGATATGGAAAAGATCAAACTGCATTTGACCAACGACGTTTGCAAAGCCTGGTAAATATGCGGCGAGAACGCCGTAGCTATGCATGCGCCGTAATTCATGAGTGACTCCTTGTGGCTGCCTTATAATTTCCATAAACAACGTGCGATTGCCTAGGTCGGCACGAAAACTATTATCTATTAAGTAGCAATGTTGTCTAATTAGGCGGACAGTGGAGGCGCGCACACCTTTTAAGTGAGTGTTTTGTTGCAATAAAAGAAACAACTCTAGCAAGGCTGAAGGATGTCGCTGGAAAACCTGATCACTAACAACTTCTAGGAACCCGCCACGCTCTTGGAAGCGTCGATTTATGTTAATAACGCCGCTATCAGAACGGGAGTAGAGGATAGCTTCGCTGAAGTGTTGTAGTAACATTTCGTTAAGCCGACTGAGTTCTTTTATGGTGCGGTAGTAATGCATCATAAAATGTTCGACGGCGCGTTTATGGTTTTCATCTTTATAGCCTAGGGTTTTTGCAAGGCTGGGTTGATGATCAAAGAGGAGGCGGTCTTCTTCTCTACCGGCTTGTAAATGTAGGGCGAAGCGGACTTGCCAAAGAAAACTTTGCGCGGTGACAAGGTCGTTGTACTCTGATTGCGTGAGAAAATCATGGGTGACGAGATCATGCAGATTTTCTGCGTCAAAATGCCGTTTGGTTACCCAGGTGATGATGTGGATGTCGCGTAGGCCACCGGGCCCATCTTTGACATTGGGTTCAAGGCTATATGCTGAGTCACCGTATTTATGAAGACGTCGTTGTTGCTCTAGTAACTTGGCTTTAAAGAATGCTTCGTTTGTCCATATATGACTGGGTGAAATCCATGCTTGCATTTGTACAAACAGAGAAGTAGTACCTGTTAACAAACGTGATTCGATCAGGTTAGTGATGGTTGAGACATCTTTTTGCGCTTCAGTAAGGCAAAATTCTACGGTACGGACGCTGTGGCCGATTTCAAGACCCATATCCCAGCAAAAGCTAATAAAGTCGGTGATCGCATCGTTGTACTGCTCGTGATAGCTGTTTGCAAGCAAGACCAATATATCGATATCAGAATGCGGGAATAATTCTCGCCGGCCATAACCCCCAACAGCAATTAAGGCGATATCTTCACTATCGGGCGCAATAAAATGCTCCCATGCCGTACAGAGCAATTCATCGATTTCTCTGGCATGCAAATAAACCAATTCTGATGCTTGGGCGCCATCGTTAAAGCGTGTATGCAATAGTTTACTAATGGCGGCGAGTTTGTCGCGAAACTCGTTTAGATCGGGTTTAGTATTACTGGCAATATCATTCATGACATTTGATCTTGCCGAATGGTTGGAAAGACATTAGATGTCGTCTTCGGGTAGTTTGGTTAGTACTTCAAAACCATCCTCTGTTACTAATATGGTATGTTCCCATTGCGTTGATAAGCTTCTATCACGCGTTACCACTGTCCAATTATCGTTAAGTAATTTCACCCCGCGTTTTCCTACATTGAGCATGGGTTCGATCGTAAAGGTCATGCCAGTTTCTAAGGTCATGCCAGTATTGGGTTCTCCGTAATGGAGTACTTGCGGCTCTTCATGAAATTCTTTACCAATACCGTGACCGCAGTATTCTCTTACGACTGACATATGATTAGATTCGGCAAATTTTTGAATGGCGTGGCCAATATCACCCAGTTGAACGCCGGGTTTAACCATTTCGACCCCAAGTCGCATGGCGTCGTAACAAACCTGGCAGGCACGCTTAGCTAGGATAGATGGCTCACCTACGTAGAACATCTTACTGGTGTCGCCATGGTAGCCATCTTTAATGACGGTAACATCGATATTAATAACGTCGCCATTTTTGAGTTTTTTATCGCCAGGTATGCCGTGACAGACGACATGATTGACGGAAGTGCAAATCGATTTTGGAAAGCCATGATAGTTGAGAGGGGCCGGGATGGCGTCTTGCTCATCGACAATATATTGGTGGCAAATCTCGTCGAGTTCACCCGTAGTAATGCCGGGCACAACATGAGCGCGAATCATATCGAGTACTTCAGCGGCAAGTCGCCCGGCAACACGCATTTTGTCTATTTCTTCTGCTGTTTTTATTGTAACTGGCATAGCTCTCATTAAATAAAATCAATAACTTACAAAGTTTATGGGCTAATTCTTGCTCAAGACAGCCATTTTAACTGGCGGTCTCGAGCGGCGCCACCAGCCAAATTTAATTTCGTCTTCATTGAGAATGATCGGACTATATGGTATAAGTCTCGCGCCGCGACACGTGATCGCGGGATACCGGTGGTGTTTAGCGCCGCCAAAATTCACACACATGCCGTTAACATAAGCTGGGGTGCTGAATAGTACGCTATTTGGTCGGTTTATGGGGTATGTGGAGGCTTAACCCAGATAAAGAGGAAATAAACATGCCTAACGTCTCTATGCGTGAGATGCTGGAGGCCGGTGTACATTTCGGCCATCAGACCCGTTACTGGAATCCCCAGATGGCACCTTATATATACGGTGCTCGTAATAAGATTCATATTATTAATCTTGAAAAGACCATGCCGTTGTTTAACGACGCCATGAACTTTGTTGGCACATTGGCTGCTCGCAAAGGCAAGATTTTGTTTGTTGGCACGAAGCGTGCGGCATCAGAAATTGTTGCTCAAGAGGCCACCCGTTGCGGCTGTCCTTATGTCGACCGTCGTTGGTTGGGCGGTATGCTGACTAACTTCAAAACAATTAAACAATCTGTGCGTCGCTTGAAAGAATTGGATGCGATGGAAGAAGACGGCCGCATGGCGCGCTTCAATAAAAAAGAAGCCCTAGGTTTGCGTCGCGAGCGTGACAAACTACAAGCCAGCCTTGCCGGAATTAAGGACATGGTCGGCTTACCTGATGCCATGTTCGTTGTTGATGTTGGCTATGAAAAGAACGCTGTCGCCGAGGCTGTAAAGCTAGGTATTCCTGTTATCGGTATTGTTGATACCAATAATAAAATGGATGGCGTCGACTATGTAATTCCGGGTAATGACGATGCCATTCGCGCTATCCAACTTTATGTCGCTAATGCTGCTGATGCGGTACTCGAAGGTCGTTTGTCTATGGCACAAACTCAAGGTAGTAATGATGAGTTTGTCGAAGTAGATGAAAGCGGTGATGTTGCCGTCGCTGCTACGACCATCAAGAAAAAAACCAAGAAGACGGTAAAGAAAGCTGAGTCAGCCGAAACAGAAGTTGAAGTAAAAGCCGAAGAGGCTTCTGCACCCGCTGCTGAAGAATCGGCCGCATCTTAATTAGTAGGCGTTGACATGGTGAAACGAGTGTCATCGTTTTGCCATGTTGGCGCGAGAACATAAGCAATTTACGAGGAAAAACCAATGAGTGTATCCGCTGCAATGGTAAAAGAGCTGCGCGAGCGTACAGGTCTTGCCATGCTCGAATGTAAAAAGGCCTTGGCCGAAACGGGTGGCGATATTGATGCGGCAGTTGAGCTATTAAGAAAGTCTGGCCAAGCTAAAGCTGATAAAAAAGCTGGGCGTGTTGCGGCAGAAGGTCGTGTTGTTCAACTAATTAGTGATGACGGTAAGAGTGCTGCCATCGTTGAAATTAACTCCGAAACAGATTTTGTTGCCAATGGTGATGAATTTGGCGATTTTGCTAATGCCGTTGCTGAGCGTGTATTAAGCGATTCACCCGCTGATGTTGAGGCGCTTGCAGGTCTATCTATTGAAGGTTCTAAGACTATCGAAGAGCGTCGTAAAGAGATGATCACTAAGCTCGGTGAAAATATCTAGATTCGTAGATTTGAGCGCTTTGAAAGTGATGGTGGTCAAATCGACGGCTATATGCACGGGGTTAAAATTGGTGTACTAGTCGATATCGCACCAGGCAATAGCACTTTAGGTAAAGATGTCGCGATGCATATCGCTGCAAGCCGACCAATCGCGATTGCCGAAGAGAATGTTGACCCTGCAACCTTGGCAAAAGAAAAAGAAATCTTTGAAGTGCAAGCGGCGGAAAGTGGTAAGCCTGCTGAGATCGTTGAAAAAATGGTAGCCGGTAGAATCCGCAAGTTTCTATCCGAAGTCACCTTGCTCGGCCAGCCGTTTGTTAAAGACCCTGATATGTCAGTTGCTAAACTGCTTGATAAGAGTAACAGTAGCGTAAAACAATTTATTCGTTACGAAGTTGGCGAAGGGATTGAGAAGAAAGTCGAAAATTTTGCTGATGAAGTTGCAGCACAGGTAGCGCAAAGTAGTTAATAACAATAAAGGAAATAAATAATGAGCGAATCCCATGATTCTCCAGCTTATAAACGCATCGTTCTTAAACTGAGTGGCGAAGCCTTAATGGGGGATGAGGATTATGGGATTAAGCCTGAGGTAATTAAACGTTTAGCCTCCGAAGTCGCAGAAGTTGTGCGAGCTGGTGTTGAAGTCGGTATGGTTATCGGCGGGGGTAATATTTTTCGTGGTGCAGGCTTAGCCGCAGCAGGTATGGAACGTGTCTCTGCTGACCACATGGGAATGTTGGCAACAGTGATTAATGCGTTAGCCATGCAGGATGCTTTGGAACGCAATCAAACTATGACGCGAGTCATGTCGGCCTTACAAATCAACGAAGTCTGTGAGCAATATATTCGCCGTCGCGCGGTTCGTCACTTGCAAAAAGGCCGTGTTGTCATTTTTGCTGCAGGCACAGGTAATCCTTTTTTTACCACTGACTCGGCGGCTAGTCTACGCAGCGTGGAGGTGGGTGCTGAGTTGGTGTTAAAGGCAACCAAGGTCGATGGTGTTTATAGCGCTGATCCGATGAAAGATAAAACCGCTAAGCGCTACGATAAATTGAGCTATGACGAGGTTATCGAACAAAAGTTAGGTGTTATGGATACCACTGCCATTGTGCTTTGTCGTGATTACGGTATGCCTTTGCGTATATTTGATATTAACGAAGCTGGTGCTTTGATGAAGATTGTCAAGGGAGAGGATAACGGCACATTAGTCTGCTAGTGACAGCGTTGTGTTTGCCTTCGTCAACTTCGGATACAGCCCTGCTAGAACAAATAAAACAAG
>CAYUVE010000033.1:0-15815 GCA_964447985.1 uncultured Thiotrichales bacterium | reverse complement strand
GTCGTATTCGTGGTCGTAAATCTCCGCGTCTTGCTGTACCACCAAGTTATCTTAACCTAGAGCTTAGCTGTCCTGCGCTGAATCTTTACCGCAGCGAACGGCGAAGTGATGGCGCAATTTATACTCCGCTTTACACGATGGAAACAACACCATTAGACCAAGTCGATGATGCTTGGGGTTAACTTTCCTTGATCAATACGTAGTTTTGCTAAGCAAATAGGCAGTTTAAAGCGTCTGGGGCCAGCACTACCCGGGTTAAGTATTAATCTTCCATCTTGATGATCGATTAAAGGTTTATGTGAGTGCCCGCAGATAATCACATCTGGCTTACCTTCGAGCGTATCGACTGATAAGGTCTTAATATTGTGAATAACAAAAAATTGATAACCTGCAAATTCAAACATACGTTCGTCTGGATAGTTTTTTGCCCAGTTATCTGTATCGATATTGCCTCGAATTGCATATACCGGGGCAATGAGATTTAATTGATCAATAATATCTATTTTGCCAATATCACCTGCATGAATAATGGCATCAACACCGCTTAACTCATTGACGGCTTCGTCGCGTAATAAACCATGCGTATCAGAAATCACACCTATTTCAAATGACATACTTAAGCAAGCTCTTCTAGGTTATTACGATCATCGCCACCTTGATTACTCATAACTTTTTCACACAGCGGTATGCGCCAGAGAAAAGCAAGAAGAATTAAACCAATAAGCGCTAGCAGCCACCGTAACCAGTCTATTTCAATAAATAGCAATATCGACAAGCTGAACGTAAAGATAATTGAGCCCACTGCCATTAACCTAACGGCACGCCGAATACAGCGTTTGTTTTCCCATTCACGAATGATCTGGCCACAATAACGATTATTGAGAAGCATGGCATGAAAGCGCCGAGAAGACTTAGCAAAACATAAAGCAGAGAGCAAAATAAATGGGGTTGTGGGTAAGACGGGAAGAATAATACCTATTAGACCTAATACTAAAGCAGTAAATCCGCATACAATCAGCACGGCACGCATGATTTTCGATGATGCGAAACCTTTATCCAAAATACGCCCTATTTCTTACTGTCTTAAAGAATTAGTAAGAAACATAGCACAAAGTCCAGATTAGAACACCTAAAGAACTAGCTCATCCTAATCTAGGCACAGAAAATTTATAATTTATATTGTTAAGAGGTTTAATCTAGAGTAAGGATTTAACGGCGCTCATTAACTGATCACTTTCAGGTGTAATAACGCTATCAAAGCTGGCAACAATATTACCCTCTCGATCAATCAAGTATTTATGAAAATTCCATTTAGGAAAGACACCGGTTTCGGCGATTAAGCGTTGATAAAATGGTGAAGCGCTTCCCGGTTTAACGCTTGTTTTGGCAAACATCGGAAACTTAACGCCGAATGTGGCACGACAGAACTTAGCAATATCTTCACTACTACCTGGTTCTTGATTACCGAAGTCATTGGACGGAAAACCCAGCACGACTAGACCTTGGTCTTTGAAATCTGAGTAAAGCTTTTCTAAGCCTTCATACTGCCCGGTAAAACCGCACTTACTCGCTGTGTTGACTACCAATATGACATCACCCTGATATTCTTCACAGAGTTTGAGTGATTTATTACCAGTCAGCGTTTCCACGGTAAAATCAAGATTACTCGAGCAATCATTGGCGTAAATATTTGTACTGATAGTGACAAAAAGACATAGCAATACAGCAGTAAGTGGCAATTTTTTCATCATAATTCTCTAGCACCTGTAGACGTGATTACGACCTGAAAACTTCCAAAAAGTTGCGCTATTAATTGCTTGCTACTGTGTAATAATGGCGCTCACACTATAAAGATAGTGATTATGGGGGAGCTTATGACAGTGCGAGTCCGTGGTGCAGGGAATAATCTAGTCGTCTTTTTTCATTATGTTGCGCTATTTGTCACTGGCGCGACAATTGTCTGGTCTGCTGTTAACTTCTATATCGGTATGATGGCAAGCGGTACGGCAGAATTAAAAGATATTCTGCTTCTTTTTATTTATCTTGAGCTAGGTGCCATGGTTGGTATTTATTTTCAGACGAGGAAATTACCCGTAAATTTTCTTGTCTATATCGCCATTACTGCCTTAACTCGCGTACTGACTGTCGATACTAAGACGATGGAAAGCGAGAGAATACTATATATATGTGCAGGCATTCTATTGTTAGGCTTTGCTAGCCTCGCTATTAGTTACAGCAAGAAACTACTAGCAGACAATAAAATTGAAAATGAAGAATTAGGGTAACAAACCGTCACGCTCTGAAGCGAACTGCATACCGCCGTGCTGGCACTTAATATTCGTACTTGTAGAAACCAGCACTAGATCTATACGTAGCCGTTTTACCCCAGTGCTACATATTATTACGCTGACATATCAGACGTTACAAGGACTACCGTCGATCCAATGACCGTCCATATAAACAGTAGGTCTATGTTGCATAATCTTACGCATATATTGCATTTGCACCCAGTTATCCGTCATGGCATCGGGAGAGTTATTAGTCCGGTAACCCCATTCATCCTGAAGCTCGATATCGATCACAATACCATCGGCATCGGTTTTCATGAAAATGGCTGGGCAATGCGTCGGTTCATCAACATTAGCGACTTGTAAACCGGGCGGTGCGTCGGCGCTGTAGGCAATAGTTGTATACAAGCCTAATATGACTGTAATAACAAGTTTTTTCATGACAACATCCTCATCATCTGTGATAAAGGTTCACATTGCTTTCCTAGCAATATACCTGCCATTCTTACTTTCCTAAGCCAGAAGACCGAGTCTTCGTATTTTTTACTGCTTTTTTATAACGAGAAACGTATTTCTACTCTCGATTAAACGCTTACCAGAATAAAATTTTCGAGTTCGCTTACTATTTGTAGCGGCAAAATATTGACAACTTTAATACGAATATGTTAGTCACCAGATATGACATTTAAAATCAAAGAGTTAAGGCCAAATTTTGGGTAAAGACCTTCTATTTTGAATGGAATAAAACTAGTTTTTGTTAGGGAAAACGGTATCACTATCCCCGATGTGGGTGTCGCCGCGCTGCTTTGCGAGCTCTATTTGCCGCTGACGCTCAGAAAAGCGCGATTTTTGCTCCTCGCTAAGGTCTTGATAACAATATGGGCAAGATACGCCCTTCACATAACCAACAGATTGCTTATCTTGCTCAGAAATTGGGCGACGACAGCCGTAACATTGGTCATAATCCCCTGCTTCGAGATCGTGGTTTACTGTCACCCTGTTGTCGAAGACGAAGCACTCGCCCTGCCATAGGCTTTCTTCCTTAGGTACAGTCTCGAGGTATTTAAGAATACCGCCTTCTAAGTGAAACACTTCATCAAAGCCTTCGCTCAGCATGTATGAACTGGCTTTTTCACAACGAATCCCGCCTGTGCAATACATGGCGACTTTCTTATATTTAGATTTATCGACATTCTTTTTAACATAGGTAGGAAACTCACGGAACGTTTCGGTATGCGGATCAACAGCATTTTGGAATTTGCCGACGGCGACTTCGTAGTCGTTACGCGTATCAATCACTAATACTTCTGGGTCACTAATCAAATCATTCCATTTATCTGCGGAAACATAAGTCCCCACTTGTTTAACCGGCGATACGCCGGGTACACCCATGGTAACAATCTCTTTTTTCAACTTTACTTTCATACGATAAAATGGCTGTTCATCGTCATAAGATTCTTTTAAGCTGATACCCTTAAAGCGAGCATCGGAGCCAAACCAGTTTATCAAAGCATCTATACCATTTCGGCTACCAGAAACCGTACCATTTATGCCTTCACTCGCTAGCAGGATGCTGCCTTTGATACCTTGTGATTGGCACAACTGCAATAATGGATTTTTCAGTTCTCGATAATCATCAAGCGCGGTAAAGTGATAAAAAGCGATAATAACGTTGTTCATGGTAGACAATGCGGTGCTAATAAGCTGCCCATTATAAATCAACTTAGCCAAAGCCACAGATATGAATAAAAAACGCCAAAAACCCCTTGTTCGTTGCCGCTGGGCAGAAGGTAAACCGGATTACTATACGGATTACCATGATAATGAATGGGGGCGCCCTATTACAGACGATAATGCTCATTTTGAGCTAATCTGCCTGGAAGGTGCGCAAGCAGGTCTCAGTTGGGACACCGTTTTACAAAAAAGGGAGCGCTATCGAAAAGTGTTTCGCGCTTTTGATCCTAAACGTTGTGCCAAATTAACAGATGCTTACTTAGAAAAACTGCTTGAAGATCCAGGTATTATTCGTAACCGTTTAAAGGTCTATTCTGTCAGAACTAACGCCCAAGCCTTTCTTACGTTACAAGCTGAGTACGAATCTTATAATAGCTATATTTGGTCTTACGTAAATAACGAGCCTATTATCAACCGCTGGCGAACAATGAAACAGGTACCGGCAAAGACTGAACTGAGTGACACTATTTCTAAGGATTTAAAAAAACGCGGTTTTAAATTTGTTGGTAGTACCATCGTCTATGCTTACATGCAATCAGCCGGTTTAGTCGTTGACCACACTATTGATTGCGCCTGGCACCCCGATAATTTGGCAAAATCTTAACGTCAGTGCCTAAAGTCACAAATTTATCGAAAATAGTCCTTAGTATATTTATGAATGTCGTCGTCTTCCTTAATTTCTTCTAAGCTTAGCCAACGGTAATCGCTATGCTGTTTATCTGACAGACTCGCCAAGGGTTCTTTTAGTTCTAAACGATACGCCAGCACAACGTAGTGCGTACCAAAGTCACCACTTTAGCTAAAATTGGTATCGTAATGGTGTTCATAAACACCTTGAAATTCAGCTCCAGAGATAGGCAAATGAGTGCCTAATTCAATATTGGTTAAGCGATAGAAAGCCTTACTAATACGCTCATCTTTACGGATACGACCGCCGGGAACAAACCAATAGTCTTTAGCAGGCTCGTTACAACGGCGACCAAACAAAAATTTATCTTGGTATGAAACAATAAGATCGATGGAAATAAGTGGTGTATCACGAACGATACCCGCAAAGCGTGCAGCGCTGAGCATAGTTATCCCTTTAGCAAATTATCTATTAAATCGTTGAGTAGACCCGAGCCTCTATACTTATCGTCATTAGAGCCCACAAGTTTATCTATCGGTTCACGCAGAGAAACTTTTCGTTTTATGCTAGGGTGAGCCCACAAAAACAAATATCGTGGAATATGGATCAACTCAGCACAACTATCGAACAGCTCGAAGCATTTCTCGGTGATTTAAGCGGTTATATTTGGGCCGGCATTCCCTGGGGAGATGATGGCGCCGTTATTCCCATCCTGATCACGCTATTGCTCGGTGTCGGCGTCTATCTTTCTATTGGTCTGCGCTTTATGCCATGGCGCCGTTTACCTTACGGTGTTGGCTTACTTATGCATGGTGCAAAACATACTGCACCAGGCGATGTCAGTCCGTTTCAAGCACTCATGACAACACTGTCTGCCACCGTCGGCACAGGGAATATCGTCGGCGTCGCCACTGCCATCGCCCTGGGTGGCCCAGGTGCCATATTTTGGATGTGGATCACCGCCCTATTTGGTATGGCAACAAAATATTCTGAAGTACTGCTTGCTGTACGTTATCGAGAAATGGGCGCCAACGATAAACATGTTGGTGGCCCAATGTATTACATTAAAAATGGTCTAAACAAACGCTGGCACTGGTTAGCTATCGCCTACGCAATTTTTGGCGCAATAGCCGGGTTGGGTATTGGTAATATGGTGCAAGCTAACTCTGTTGCTGATGCGATGGAATCATCGTTTAACGTCCCGGCCTGGCTAAGCGGTATCGCTCTGGCAGCTTTAGTCGGTTTTGTCATTCTAGGTGGTATCAAACGTATTGCCGCCGTCGCGGCCAAGCTCGTTCCCTTCATGGCAGTGGCCTATGTGCTCTGTTGTGTAATAGTGATAACCAACCATTGGCAGAATATTCCTTCAGTGTTTGTACTCATCGTCGATTCAGCGTTCAATGGTGCCGCTGCGACAGGTGGATTTGCCGGCGCAGCGGTTTGGGCGGCAATACGCTTTGGTGTAGCACGCGGTATCTTCTCAAATGAGGCCGGGCTAGGCAGTGGGTCTATTGCTCATGCCGCGGCAAAAACAAACAGCCCCGTCAAACAAGGCTTCATTGGGATATTAGGTACGTTTATTGACACATTAGTCATCTGCACCATGACTGCATTCGTTATTCTACTAACCGGTGTCTGGACTTCCGGTGAGAACGGTCATGCCCTCTCTAACTTAGCATTTAACAGTGTCTTGGGAGATATCGGTAGCGACGTCATTGCCATAGGCCTGGTCGTGTTTGCCTTTACGACCTTATTGGGTTGGAGCTATTACGGCGAACGTTGTGCTGAATATCTTTTTGGTAAAAAGATAATCCTGCCCTACCGTATTTTATGGGTTGTGTTTATCCCTTTAGGGGCTTTAGGCAGTTTAAAAATTGTTTGGGTTTTCTCAGATGTAATGAATGGCCTAATGGCACTACCGAATTTACTAGCGGTAGCAATGCTAAGCCCTGTCGTGTTTAAAGTAACACGCGCTTATTTTACAAACGCTAAAGAAAGCCCCTAATTTAAAACTTGCTCGACTGCATGTTTTTTATCAAGAAGATTTATCAGTCCCTTTTTTCCACCTAGGTGTAAGGCACCAACAATAACAAAATAGGTCGCGTCACCTTTTAAATAGCTATTAATTTTTTTGGCCATTTTTATATTACGTTTATCTAACAGTGCCTCCCACTGTTTTTCATAACCAGGAAATTTCTCCGAGTCTTGGCGCATCGCTTCATATAACTTTTCAGCATCGCCCTGTTCCCAATATTTTCGCATCAATTGAACAGACTCATTAATATTATCGATATTATCCAGAGTAACGACCAAGTCAGTTTCTTGCTGCTTATCACTCGCGCTACTAAGCACTTTCATTTGTTGTTCTAGAGTTTCTAGCTCAAGAATAGGTTTACCCTTAGCGCGGTTGAGAAAATGCTGATCGATACCTAAGTTGGTATCATAGCCAAGCCGAGTGAATTCACCGATAGTAATGGTTAAATTCGCCAACCAAGGCTTCATACTTTTAAATAATAAATTCGGTAATCCCCTTTCTTGCAAATAACTATCAAGTTTTTTCCACGCGTCTTTGGAAATATGCTGATCAAGCGCACTACCGTCGGTATAAATACCGTATTGTTGGGTTAGCGCAAGTTGTTCTTGTGGGTCAATTTTACCGATATCTAATTCCACAACGAGGTAGCTAGATTTATCGAAAGCATCATAGAGAGGCTGTGGCAAGGGATACATATCGATAGTCGCCGCGTGTAAGGAGCCTAATAAATACACCGTTGCACTATCTGACGTCACACGCCAGAGAAAAGGTTTATTCGTATTAGCGGCAAGAACACTACTGGTAAGCAGTAGTAAAATTAAGGCGAAACCTATTTTTCTTATAGTACGTTTATACATCCCAGCCATAATCCACATATTCCCAGTTAACCCGATTGTCATTCAAGTCGATGACATAAAAACCTTCTTCAGTACCTAGGCGTTGGCCACGCCACCAATTCCCACAAATCGCACCTCCGGTAATAAAAGTAATATCGCGCCAACGAATCACTTCTGCCACATGCAAATGCCCTTGCAGAACTAGAATAAGATTATGTCGTGAAAAAAGCTCTAATACTGCGACGTTGTCTACCATTACACGATTTGCTGGCCCACCAAACTCATTTCCTTGTGTTGCAGCATATAAGCTTGTTAATAATGGCATATGCAGACATAACACTATAGGAGTATTTCTGCTTGTTTGACTTAGGTCTTCGCGCAACCATTCTAATTGATCGTCATTTAGACGTCCTTCGTAACCTAACTCTCCACCGACCACGTTCATGCTGTCTAATACGATAAAGTGGTAACCAAACTCGTCGAAGGAATACCAAGTCTCGGATAGATCAAGATACTGGCGATACTCTTTCCTAGGGTCATCACTGACCAATGCACCGTAGTTTGCTTCTTGAGCATTGACTAAATCATGGTTACCTATGGCTGGAAAAACCGGAGCTTGCAGCGCATTATGCATATTCATGTAGATATCCCAATGCGGTGCAATGGCTTCGCGAGTTGAAGTAAACCCACCATCGATATAATCGCCACCGCCTAGGATAAGATCAGGTTGCGCAGTATTAATCGCCATAGCGGCCTGCAATATAGCCTCTGGCGCTCGCCTTTTTACCATGGCATGGACATCAGTATAGAAGACTAAACGCAAGCCGTTTCTGCGAGCTAACCTATTTGGCGCGCTCGTACATGCTGTCAATGCTGAACCAGCGAAAACACTACCTAACAGCAGCGCAGAATTTGATAACCAACGTCTTCGGCTATACTTGGGCATCTCTAGAACCAGACATAATGATTATTCGAACGATAACTAAGCCTACTAATAGAATAATGAGAGCAGCTAGCAGGATTCTTTTACTCGCAATCGTAATCAGGGCGATACTTACCGGACTCTCATATTGACCACTAAGTGTATCACCCAGTCTAGCAACTTCACGCTCTTGTGCACTCAACGTAAAACTGGACTGAGCTAAACTTTCAGGAAAATATTTCTCGACAATGCGGTTTTCATACCATGCAATCACCAAACGTCGTTGTCTCTCTTCGCTTGAATAACGCTCCTGCTGCTGGCCTGTTTTTAAATAATAATCGCGCCGGTTTAAGTGAACTCGCAGCTCATGTAAAAACGGATCAGTTATAGGTGAGTACTTGCGAATAAAATCACCATAGTCTTCAAGCTTTGGTGCGGCATCAAGCTTTTCCGCAGCATCTAAAGCTCGTTGTTTATCCACCTTCGGTAAATCATCAACACTATAGCGGGATCGAAATATACCAATTTCTTCGTCTTTATAAAGAAAGCCATATTCAGCCATGATATGGCCATCTTCAGCTAAGTAATTCAGGGCTGGTATTCTCTCTCCATACCATTTAATAGCATTAGGTGTATTGGCAAGACATAAGGTCATGATAAGCGTGCAGACAATGCCTAAGTTAAGTACTAGCCTAATGCTAAAACGATTTATTCCTTGTTGAAAGCCCTTAGGTCTAATACCCATCGCAATAGCGACACATACGATTATAGCGGCTAAGCTATTAATACCAATATCGCTTAAGCCCCAAACCCGTTTCGGTATCAACCATTGAATACCCTCATCAATCGTCCCAACAATGACTGTAGCTAATATCACTGCTGGATAAATTAGGAAGTTTTTATGTCGCCAAGCAAAAGCCATAAACAACAAAGCAGCCAAGACACCGTATTGAATAAAATGAACCGCTTCGACTGGGTTATCCCAAAGACGAATTGTGTAGGCAATGAGCACTCCAGCACATACGAGCAACCACCAAAGATTACTGCTTCTGAAGGAGATATGTCCTTTTAAGCGATAAATGATAAATGCGGTTACGGCTATTACAACGGCAATAACCAAGTATCCAAATGAAGTCTTACCAAAAAATCCGCGAATAACTTCCTGTAAGGAACGCGCTAAAGGTATTGTCAAAAAAAGAATAATCGTCCAGACAAATACAGCCAACCATGAGCGAGTCTCAGTGACGAGAAATGCTGGCCGGGACATATGATCAATTGATCGTCTTGTTATATAGAATTCGCGCGATCAATAATAGCCTGGTAATAATTACGCTGTTCTTCTGCACTATCACCACCATTAAATATTAAGGCACCCGAGCTGTATGTTGTACCATAGGTTGCCGCTAGGCTAACCGATTGCGCAACACCAGAAAAGAATAACTCATCAGACAAATTAGCTAATGGATGAATAAAAGCCGCCCACAAAGTATCATTAGCGATGGAATAACGTGCATCCAATGCCGAGTCGAAATTAGCTTGCATCATTCTTTCCATTTCTTCGGCCTTCACTTCCTCAGAGGGCAAAATAGGCACCATCGCCCGCATGCGGCCTGCTTTTTCGTCGGTAATAACAAATATCTCAAATTCGTCGATGCGTATTTGCCAAAAACCTGGGCGACCTTTTGCATCTTTATCTAAGCGCAATATTAATTCTGATAACCGAGCGTTATCCATTAAATGACTAGCGTCAGGGATAAGTTGCGGAGCTTCACCCGGTGCTTCATCATCCTCAGCAACCAAGTTAAAGGGTAATATCAATAAAGTTGCGAATATTAAGTAGCGAATAACTATCATATTTATGCCCTTACTTTAGTACTCATAAATTAAGCAATAAGTTTACGTTCTTGAAATAGCTGTAAGACATCATCAATTCCCTTGGTGACGTGTGCATCAATACCCAACTGATTAGCCGCTTCAACATTTACTAGATTATCATCAATAAACAGCATTTCAGTGGGTTGTACAGCGAGTTTTTCTAATATATTCTCGAAAGCAGAATGATCAGGCTTAATCAGTCCTGTCTCATGTGAAGGAAAATGGTGATCAAAGCGATGCGCCAAATCATAGTCATTCATCATGATTGGCCAATGCACTGGGTTATTATTGCTCAAACTTACTAAGCGATAACGTCCTCGAAGCTGATCAAGAAGCTCATGTGAACCGGGGTATAAACCCTGAACAAAACTGCGATGACGTTGAACCAGTTCTTGCTCAGAAAAAGACAAGCCAAGTTCAGCCTTGATATCCGAGATAAACTCTTCAAGTGACGAGCAGCCGGTCTCAAACTTTCGCACTACATTCGAATGCAACCATGCACGCCAAAAGCTTTTTTCACAACTATCAATATCAGGGCCAAAGATTTGCTCAATAGAAGATAACTTGACTAACACACCGCCAAGATCAAAGACTACCGCCTTAATCATAATACTTACGATTTACGATCAAGGTGGTTGTAAACGCTATCAATTTTTTCTTGCATAGATTGCTCTCGATCGGTACGCGTTCCTACCTTAATTTGTGTCGCAACACGTGGAGCTCCCTCGTCGTGCATGACTTCGTGGCATTGTTTAATTGCAGCAAACACGTCATCCCACTCTCCTTCGATATTGGTTCCCCAGGTATGTAATTTATGCTCTAGCCCTGCCGCGTCCAGTACTTCCTGACAGCGAGCAATATAAGCCCCTACCGAAACACCGACGCCCATCGGTATCACGCATAAATCAACAATGACTTTCATAGAGAATTATTAAGCCGAACAGGCTTTGGGGAATTCACGATTATCTACCGGATTAAGATTGACACACTCAATATCTGCGTGTTTACCCGGGGTATTAACACTTGATTCTAAGAATTCTGGCGCGAGGTATCTGAACTCTATTCCTGCTTCAGCGATTGCAATTTGAGAAATACTTTTTGTATGCGACTTCTCTCGAGCCATACAGATAGACTTGCTAGCATTAGCATCGCGCGATAAATGCAGCGTCATCACTTCATCAGCCTTACCATTTTCCTTTTGCCAACGAGAAAATTTTTCATGGCGATAAGAAAGTGTTGCCTCTAACTCCACGGAAGATGACGATTCCATAAACCAATGATCAAATTCAATAGCTTCTTCGATCAGCTTATCTCCATCCCATTTATAGCGATAAAGACAATCAACATCCATGATTAATAAAACAAAGGCGCTGTAAAGCTCGGCCTGAAATGATGTATTCAGCCAAGTACGTACTTCAGATAAACTTTCTTTTTCAAGCAACTTAGGGATAATCAAACCTCGGCTCAACACACCTTGGTAATCGGACTGATACATATTCAGTAAACACGCTGCAACACCATGGTTGTTGACACCTGTCCAGGTACCATTTGCCGCTGCGTCAACCGGATAAACTAAGTGTGTTTCAGCCACTTTAGATGCTTTTATACCTGCTTCATTACGGTTACGTGATTCGTCTCGGCTTGCTGTGAGCAAAAGAGTATTATGACTGCGATATACGGTAGCTGTACACATACTATTAACCTACTTGCTTGAGTTCATCACTGCGCAAGTAAGTCTGCGTGGCCGGTGCGACACCAATATGCGCATCGATATTAATCCCCATCTTACGCAACATGAGTGATACATACGCAGCATGATGTAATGTGTGATTGAGCAAATAGATGAGTTCACGCTGTAAGCTACTATTAATCACCACACATTCTTGTTCATTAACCGAAACCTCGGTTTTCATTTGAACAGGTTTGTCATGACTAATCTGAGCTTTTATCCAATCTATCACTGAAGCGATTTGTTCTTGCGCCAAAGCAGAGTCTTTTTCTACCGCGCTGTCGCGACTGCGCATATCGTAGTCAACTTCACCTGACTCTAAGCCTGATTGGAAAGCAATATAATGGTCAAGCACATGTCGAACATGTCGGCCAATAGATGAGGTCATTCCCTCAGGAGGAGATTGGTAAGCAGCCTCGGGGGCTAACTCAATCAGAGAAGATACTTGGTTTAGCGCGTCAGTATTAGCCTTTACGATTGATTGCATTCACTCTTCCACTTTGCCATAAAATTTTTAGCCCCTTCTTTTCCTAGATAGCGATTGAGGTAACGAGGCGGCATCTTTCTCATATCGACAAGTATCAAACCATCTAGAGAATCATTAAATACCGTGTTAACAGAGAAGCAAACAAACTTTCCGTTTAACGAAAGATAATGACGAATCAATATGGGCAAGGTCTTACCAGGGTCACAACGCCCTACTAACTTATTTAGAACAGACAACTTACTTAGCGAAGCCAGCATCTCGTCTGTCCAAATCTTACCATCAACTCGAAAAGGCTTGATAGGCTCAACATCTTCGACGTAATGTGGTTCGGCACGAAAAGAACCTAACATGCTCTCGGCAATCAAAGCACGCGCCATATCAGAGTGATCTCGAGAAATGCTCACCGCGCCGAACAAGGTATGATACTCCGGGTTTAACGCCACGTAATTACCGATACCACGCCATAACAAATCTAGCGCAGCAGGATGGCGTTGATAATCTGGGTGCACAAACGAGCGCCCTACTTCCAAGGACTTGCCAAGCCGTTTGAGATATTTCTCATCAAAGCGATAAAGCGTACTGCCATAAAGACCGTCGATACCCTTAGCCGCAACAATCTCATCAACATGGCCGATTCTATAACCACCGACGACAACTTGTTTTTTTCTATCCCATACAAACAAATGTAGATAATGCGGATCAAACTGATCGATATCGACGCTATTACCCGTTCCTTCGCCTACCGCCCTAAAAGTGATCTCTCTAGCAATGCCAATTTGTTCCATCATGCTGCCGAGCTTGTCGTAAGGCGCACAAAAGACATCAAACTCATGATGATTAATGAGCTTAAACTCTTCTAAAGCATGGATATCATGAAACAACTCAGCACTGGGTCTTTTTATTTCATTTCGTTGATTAGTGCCTGGGCTTTTGGGTTCTTCGGTTTGTAAACCAAGCAAGTCAGTGCTCATACGCAAATAATGCGTAATCGACTCTTCATCATCGAGCTGCTTAACTTCGTTAGGCGTAATAGGTTCACCAATTTTTAAATCAAGCTGGCTACCATGTTTGTTTGAGAGTTCGCGCGCCAGCATAAGTGTGCGTAAACGTGGATGAAGTAAACCAGCCAAGTAAAATAAACGACTGTTTTTGCCTTTAACGTAAATCGGCACACACACAGCCTTACTACGTTTAACAAGTTGGCCAACCAAACGATCCCAAGGTCTATCCTCGATACGTTTTGATTTAACATTGATAGCGGAAACCTGACCAGCAGGAAATACCAAAAGCATGCCGTCATCGCGTAGATGTTTCATTGCTTCGCGCACGCCACGCAGGTTTTGTTGCACAGCATTTTCTGACAATACGTCCACGCCAATAAAAATATCGCGCAGTTCAGGGATACGAGTCAGTATCTGGTTCGTCATTACCTTAAGGTCTGGCCGCACTTTTAATAGCATCTGCGCAATGGCAACCCCTTCAAGACCACCCAAAGGATGGTTAGCCACAACTAAGACCGGTCCAGTACGCGGAATTTCAGCCAAATAATTATCAGACTCAATCCGCACATCCACGCCTAGAGAGTCCAAGGTATAGTCAAGGAAAGAATCTGGTGCAATGCCTAAAGGTCGACGCTCATAATGATCAGCTAGCGGTTTCAAACCCAAAACCGACTCAAGCATCGTCGCTAAAGCACGGTTCTTTAGTGGTAATTGAAATGGGTTAGCTGCGTATTCTGTACTCATATCAATCTGTCGCCGGATAATGGTTAGACAAACTTTGTTCATGACGCCAGGCCTTAATCAAACTCATAATACCTGGCGGTTGATGTCCACGTTGGCGATTCATATTACCGATTTTAAAAAGTGTATAGTATTGGCCCAATAAGGCAGACCATGCCTCACCCAGCCCTGCTTTTTTATCCCAAATATGTAAAGATTCTGAGCTAGCACCATTGACTTCAATAATGGCGAAGTCCTCTCCCTGCATTAAGCGCTCAATCGAATGAAACTTAATGTCCAGCCTACCATAGTAGAACTCGGGAAAACCTGACATCACTTCCTCAATTTTCTCACTTAAGGCATCGGTAATATAGTGTCTGCCATCACGAAACACAGCACCACGGCAATGACTCGCGGCAAAAACCAGTCTAAACGGCTCGCCATCAGCAATCACATCATCCATCTTTGCATGATGTCGCGATTCATAAAGGTGCATGACCTGCCCTGCTCGAGGGTCGGCATTAAGCAATTCGCGTAAGGTGCTAACACCATCACCCACCACATAAGGCGTATATTTCAGCGCCATAGAAATTACTCGCCCTTTGTCCTGATTAGGCTGGCGCACATAGAAAATACCCGCTTCAGGCTCCCAATCCGCTAAGCGCTGAAGCATCAGCGTACTGCCAACCGGGTAATGACAGACATAATCATGCATCTCAGCCTCAGTATTAATCAGCTTAATACCGATACCACGGCAGCCCATATCAGGTTTGGCTACAATAGGTAAGGAGAGTCCTTTATCGGCCATGGCAGACATAACCTGATCAATCTGTTCAGGCAAACCCTCGGAACTTACTTGGTGCGTCACCCAAGGAAGAATCCATTTTTGCGAATTTGGCTCGGCCTGAGCGAGGAAATCCGCCTTAGAAAAACCCACCATCCCGGCACTGGGGATATTCGGATTCGCAATTAGCGGCAAAGAAAACGAGCGATAATACGCACCCAACAAAAGCCACTGAATGGCAACAGGCGCATAAATCAGCCAAATAGGCCAAAATTCGAAATAAGAAACGGGGCTACCCGCCGTATCCAGCGGAGGCATGCCTGGCGTGACATAAGCACTCTCAGGCGTGGCGGAACGGCTCATTGGTGGCTGGATACCTAAAATACGTCGGTCTGGTAATTCAGAGCCAATTTTACCAGTAATATCAATATGATTCATGCGTAGATCATCAAACATTGGCCATTAAACCCCACCCGTATAACATAAAAGCGTGTCACGATTATGTAATAACGGACCAATCTTAGTATAAACCGCTAATTATTAAGAACTTATCGCTAAAACATAAATAATATCATCGACTTACTAGTTCCGATTTAATAACCATTCTCATTTATCTTGTCATAGCCGGTAAGCAAGCGCCGGGGTTTAACCTTATACAGACTGCGAGTGGCAGTCGTTTACTCCCCACGTTCGCGTGAAACGCATAAAAGAAAATCGATAACATTATTTTATAAAACATATGTTTATCCACTTAATCTAATCGGAAACTTAAAATT
>CAYUVE010000032.1:0-15834 GCA_964447985.1 uncultured Thiotrichales bacterium | reverse complement strand
AGCACAGCATTCATAATGCTGGGGTCGCTGGTTCAAGTCCAGCCATAGCTACCATCTCTCTTCCGTCATTCCGGAAATCGTGGAACGATTGTCCGGAATCCATAATATAAAATCCTTTTCGCCACTTTCTCTGAAAGCTGATGCGACTTACTTTTTTCATAAAAAGTAAGCAAAAAACTTGCTCCTAATCAGCTGCCCTGCGGGTTCCCGAGATTATGGCTTTAAACGCGGCGGCGACTAAACTCGTTCGTCTTTCTTCTAAAGACGAACTCAGACACACGTCGCCTTAATCCGCGTTTAAAGCCATAATCTCGGCAGCTGATAAAGTCGCGGAAAAGATTGCATCATAAGATAATACAAGAGAGTAATTACTACGCCACCGGGCATGGATAGAAATAGGAGAAACTCAAATGTCGACAGCAGTTTTTGCCAAGGAGCTAAGAGAAACGATAGTTGCGTTAAAAAATGAGGAAGGAATTACAGAAATCAATGCTGATAATCTCATATCTTATCTGGATAGAGTGATAGAGGGTGAAGGTAGTTCTGAATTCGTGGACAAAGAGAGGTATAAGGCAGAACTACAATTGTGGGTAGAAAAGAATAAAGTTTCCCATTCTCTTGAGATCGAGGAGTTTCGGGCAATTATAATGCAAGGGCAAAATGCGTTAAAAACAGCCTTGATAATGAATGGTGGTGCGACAATAGCTATTCTAGCCTTCCTGGGAAAATTGTCTGATTCTGCTCCTTCACATATCGCTAATTTTTCAACAGCTATGAATGTATTTATATGTGGGATCTTTTTTGCCGGTTTATCCTCAGGCTTGACGTATTTAGCTCAGTTGTTGGGAAGTGCAAAAACCGAATCTTCTTATAGAAATTGGAAATGGTTAAATGCACTAGTAATAGTTATGGGGCTGACTTCATATGGACTGTTTATTTATGGAGCGTTTATTACAGTTGAAGCATTAACATCAATAACTGGAATGTAATTTGGTTTCCGCGACTTTATCAGCTGCCGAGATGATTGTTTGAAACACGGGAGAAGGTGGCGTGTGTCTGAGCACAGTGGTACTGGGCGAGTTTAGCCGCCGCCGTGTTTCAAACAATCATTGAGGGAACCCGTAGGGCTGCTGATTAGGAGCAAGACTTTTGCCTACTTTTGGTCTCAAAAGTAGGTCGCTCATGAAGAGCGAAAAACGATTTCTAACAAGAGCATAAATTAGCTATCTTCTTGTTCCAACGGCACTAACTCATCCCCTACCCTAATTCTTCCACCCACCAAAATCTTCGCGCACAAACCACCATGCCCCAACATCGCGGCGCAGCCGCCTTGGCCTAAGGATTTATCCATGCGCGAACAGGGATGACATTGTGCCGTAGCTTCAAATTTCGCTTCGCCGATTCGAAAGCGTTGATGGCGTAGGGCGTTAAGGTTAAGGCCGGACACAACTAAATTACGTCTTAACAAAGCTGGGTCGATTTCATCGCGCTTAAGTAGCTGTGCAACAACATCGATATGTTCTTTACTAATAATTGTTACTTGCCGCGCTGAGCCTGGACTGGCTTTGCTGCGGCGATCACCTTCTAGTCCTAAGCCTTCGATGGCTATGGCTTCGTCAACGATTTGCATAGCCTCGCGCCGTGCTGGGCGCAGACCTATCCATTCTAATTTTCCTAAAGGAAGATCTTGGATGTAGCGACCAAATAATGAAGCTTGACTCGGCATGTTGTTATAAGCGGATAAGATATCGGCCTAGACTAGTTTGTGTAGCTGACTAAAGCAACTGTGACAGTTCACTACTATAACGTAGCAAAGTAACTAGCTATGTCCGAGTCGGTCGATAATGCGTTCGCAATATTTTTGTAGGCGTTCTTCATCCGTGGCGCTGATGCCTATACGACGTTGGATGTTAGCGGGAATGGCGGCCGCTTTACGTTCTAGTTCTCGGCCTTTGTGTGTCAGACATATCACTCTGACGCGTTCGTCATCGTGGCGGCGTGAACGTGTCACAAGCTCTTTTGATTCGAGCCGTTTTAGCAGCGGTGTGAGCGTGCTCGAATCCAGCAAAGTTTGTGTGCTAAGTTCTTTTACGCTAATTGAATCTTGATGCCATAGCGCGAGTAATACGAGATACTGCGGATACGTAATATCGAACTGCTCGAGAGTGTTGCGGTAGGCGCGATTGATTGCATTACAGGCGGAGTGCAGCACCAACGATAGCTGGTTATGTTTATTCCTGGCTTTTTCTAGCACCTGCCCCTCCCAATGCGTCCAGTCCCTAGATGGCATTATGCCTTCACTGGAAAAAAATTGTGCGATATTAATTTGCATACAATAAATATTTGTACACAAATTAATTTCCTTGCTTTGCGTGCTTAACTGGTTTTCGTGCCTATTGCCTGCTCGTTTGTTATGGCCATCAGAATTTTTTGCACCATTAATTGCTGTGCAAATGATTTATCGTGCGAGTATCGCCGGTATTTAGCTTTTTAACGAAAAATTGTTCCACCATGTTATGATCCGCATGCACCAAATTTGATCTAAAGCACTGAATTGGTGTGTCCTAAGTGGCTTTTTTGGGGCAGCAACGGCTTCAGTCGTCCCGTAAACATTTAAAAACAACATCAAAACGTCTTGGGGGGTTATATGGAAGCGTTTCAATCGGGTAGTGACGTATTTTTTGTCTTGCTGGGCGCTATTATGGTGCTGGCAATGCACTCGGGTTTTGCTTTTCTAGAAGTCGGAACCGTTCGGAAAAAGAACCAGGTCAATGCCTTAGTCAAAATTATCGGTGATTTCGCTATTTCGACCATTGCCTATTTCTTCATCGGTTATTGCTTTATTGCTTACGATTTTGATTTTTTCAGAAGTGCTGAAGCGCTATCTGAAATGAATGGTTTTGAACTCGTTAAGTTCTTCTTTTTATTAACTTTTGCTGCGGCAATTCCGGCGATTATTTCCGGTGGTATTGCTGAGCGTGCGCGCTTTTACCCGCAGCTATTAGCTTCGTTTCTGATTGTCGCGTTTCTCTATCCGTTTTTTGAAGGCATTACCTGGAATGGTAACCACGGTGTTCAAGCTTGGATTGAGAATACATTTGGTGCACCTTTCAATGATTTTGCCGGTTCCATAGTAGTTCACGCTGTCGGTGGTTGGATTGCTCTGGCGGCGGTATTACTGCTGGGGGCTCGTCATGGCCGTTATCGTGCCGATGGTGGTATTGCGGCACATCCGCCATCAAGTATTCCTTTCTTGGCCTTAGGTGCCTGGGTACTGACGGTTGGCTGGTTTGGCTTTAACGTCATGTCGGCACAAAGTGTCGAAGGTATCAGTGGCTTAGTAGCGATTAATTCTTTAATGGCTATGGTCGGTGGTGTGTTGGGTGCCTTATTTATGGGTCGAAACGACCCTGGGTTTGTTCACAATGGGCCTTTGGCTGGATTGGTGGCAATTTGCGCGGGTTCTAACGTCGTTCACCCAGTTGGTGGTCTGATCATTGGTCTAGTAGCGGGTGCTTTGTTTGTCTGGACTTTCACTCTTGCGCAGAACAAATGGAAAATAGATGATGTACTCGGTGTTTGGCCTTTGCACGGAATTTGCGGTGTTTGGGGCGGTATCGCCTGCGGTATTTTTGGCACCAAGGCTATGGGTGGTTTAGGTGGTGTCACCTTCATGGCTCAGTTAGCGGGGTCGTTGATCGGGGTGGTTATTGCTTTTGTTGGTGGCCTTATTATCTACGGTGTAATCAGAGCAGTGATTGGTATCCGTTTGAGCGAATCTGATGAAATTCAGGGTGCCGACCTTAGTATTCATAAAATCAGTTCCAGCCCTGATTACGACGACTAGAATCTAATGGTTTGAAATATCTGATGGCGACTTGCTGTATCCTGCCATCAGGTATTGCTGGAAATCTGCGTTCAAAAAGTGTAGCTTAGTGAGCCTTTTTTTCTCCTGACACGGAGTCATGACACCTAAGCTTTTTATTCAAACACACGGCTGCCAGATGAACGAATACGACTCCTCACGTATGGTGGAGTTGTTACACGAGTCACACGGTCTTGAATTGACCGCCTCCCCCGAAGAAGCCGATGTTATCTTGCTCAACACCTGTTCTATCCGAGAAAAAGCCCAGGAAAAAGTTTTTTCTGCGCTGGGTCGTTGGCGAGAGCTGAAACAGGCGCGCCCCGAGTTAGTGATCGGTGTCGGTGGTTGTGTTGCCAGCCAAGAGGGAGAGGGGATTCGCCAGCGCGCGCCTTATGTCGATGTGGTGTTTGGGCCGCAGACCTTGCACCGCTTGCCAGCCATGATTGACGAGGTGAAAAAAGCACGTAAGCCCGTTGTAGATATCAGCTTTCCTGAAATAGAGAAATTTGATCATCTGCCTGCGCCGCGTGCAGAAGGGCCGACGGCCTTTGTTTCTATCATGGAAGGTTGCAGTAAATACTGTACTTTCTGCGTAGTACCCTACACGCGAGGCGAGGAAGTCAGTCGACCTTTCGAAGAGGTGCTCGCCGAAGTGGCCTTGCTTGCCGAGCAGGGTGTAAGGGAAGTCAATCTTCTTGGTCAGAATGTTAACGCCTATCGTGGCCCGATGGCCGACGGTGATGAGGGTGATTTAGCGCTGCTGATTAACTATGTGGCGGAAATAGAGGGGATAGAACGGATTCGTTTTACCACCTCGCATCCCTTAGAATTCTCTGATAGTTTGATACAAGCCTTCGCCGATGTGCCTAAATTGGTCAGCCATTTGCATCTTCCTGTGCAAAGTGGCTCAGATAGAATCTTGGCCTTAATGAAACGAGGGCATACAGCGCTGGAATACAAATCAAAAATACGTCGTTTACGCGAGGCCAGACCCGATTTGAGTTTGTCATCGGACTTTATTGTTGGTTTTCCTGGTGAGACGGACGCTGATTTTGAACAAACCATGAAGCTGATCGAGGACGTCGGTTTTGATCACTCCTTTAGCTTTATTTATAGCGCGCGCCCCGGTACGCCAGCATCAAATTTTCCGGACGACGTTAGTAAAGAACTAAAACAAGCGCGTTTATCGCGATTGCAAACACGTATTCGTGACATGGCGGAATCCATTAGTCAATCAATGGTTGGATCGCGACAGCGTGTGCTGATTGATCGGCCATCAAGGAAAGATGCCAATATTCTTGCGGGCCGGACGGAAAACAATCGCGTCGTAAATTTTGCTGGGCCGAGTAGCTTGATTGGGCATTTTGCTGAGGTGGATATTACCGAAGCCTTGCCAAATTCCCTGCGCGGTCGCTTGGTATTAGAGTCCGGTCACAATTCTGTCGCAAATTGCGCATAACGTAGAACTTAGTGAATAGTCATATCCAAGCCTCAGAGTTAACTTTAGAACCCCAAGATAATGAAAGATTGGCAAATCTCTGCGGACAGTTTGACGAGCATTTACGCCATGTTGAACGTTCCTTGGGCGTTGAAATCAAAAACCGAGGTAATAATTTTTGGCTGCATGGCGATGATCGCTCGACCCAATTGGCGCGTGTGGTACTTAATGATCTTTATGACGAAGCAGAAAATGGCAGTATTAGCTCGGCAGCGGTGCATCTTTGTTTGCAAAAAGCAGGTGTTGAAGAAACGATGAATGACAGTGCCAATGCTTCCGGTGTGTCATCGCTACCGATTAAAACACGCAATGGCACCGTGAAAGCGATAGGTGCCAATCAACAAAGTTATATTAATGCTATCGCTGAGCATGACATTAATTTCGGTGTTGGTCCCGCTGGTACGGGTAAAACTTATCTGGCTGTGGCGTGTGCGGTTGATGCGCTAGAGAAACAAAAAGTTCAGCGCATACTTCTAGTTAGGCCAGCTGTCGAAGCAGGTGAGCGCTTGGGTTTTTTGCCGGGTGATTTGGCACAAAAAATCGATCCCTATTTACGGCCTTTGTACGATGCGCTGTATGAGATGTTAGGTAATGAGCGCGTTGCCAAGTTAATAGAACGTAATGTGATTGAAGTGGCACCGTTAGCTTATATGCGCGGGCGTACCTTAAACGAAGCTTTTGTCATTCTAGACGAAGCGCAAAATACGACTATGGAACAAATGCGGATGTTTCTTACCCGTATTGGTTTTGGCTCAAAGGTAGTGATTAATGGTGATGTCAGCCAGGTTGACTTGCCGCGTGGTCAGCGTTCGGGTTTGCGCCATGCTGTAAAGATATTGCGTGATGTCGAAGGGATTAGTTTTACGCATTTTGCGGCGAGAGATGTAGTGAGACATCCCTTGGTGCAGCGCATTGTTAATGCTTATGAGTCACACGATAGTGCCGAAGCGGCTAAATATGAGCAAGATGACGACTGATATGTCAGTCGAAACACAATGTAGCGACGCGATAAGCAGTAAAATCTTTATACCTAGTAAGCAACAGTTTGAGCAGTGGGCGCTGGCAGCTTTAGTTCAGCAATCACAAGAAGATGCCGAATTATTCATCCGTGTTGTGGATAGCGAAGAGAGTCGCGCTTTGAATGCGGAGTACCGGGATAAAGATAAGCCGACCAATGTGTTGTCTTTTGCTATGGAGGCGCCGGAGTTTATCGAGCCACGAGTATTAGGAGATTTGATTATCTGTGCCGATATCGTTGAGCAAGAGGCACAGCAGCAAGCTAAACCGTGTGAGATGCATTGGGCGCATATGGTAGTGCATGGGGTGCTACATTTGTTAGGTTTCGATCATCAAACTGATGAAGAAGCCGTTGCGATGGAGTCGCTTGAAACCGAGATTTTGCAAGGGCTGGGTTACGCCAACCCTTATGATGACAGTTTTGCTAGCCAACTAGCGTAATAGGTAAAGAAACACCATGCCGGAAGGACAATCGAGTAATGGTTCAGGCTCTCGAACGTGGTTAGAGAGGTTGAGCCAGGCCCTTAGTGGCGAGCCCAAAGACCGACAGGAACTGTTGGAATTATTACAAGAAGCAGAGCAACGTAATGTTCTCGACACCGAAGCCTTGGCAATGATCGAAGGTGTATTACAGGTGGCCGAGATGCAGGTGCGTGACATCATGGTGCCAAGAGCGCAAATGGTGGTTGTTGAGCGTGATCATGCGTTGACTGAAATGTTGCCCACTATTACCCAATCTGCACACTCACGTTTTCCAGTCATTGGTGATACGCGTGATGAAGTGGTCGGCATACTTCTGGCTAAAGATTTGCTGCCATTTTTTAATAGTGAAGAAGAAAGCTTTGTCCTAAGAGAATTATTACGTCCCGTTGTCTTTGTGCCGGAAAGTAAGCGTTTGAATGTTTTGCTGAAAGAGTTTCGTGCGAATAGAAACCATATGGCCGTTGTTGTTGACGAGTACGGTGGTGTTGCTGGCTTGGTAACCATTGAAGATGTCCTTGAGCAAATTGTCGGTGAGATTAGTGACGAACACGATATCGATGATGACACTTACTTTAAAAAGCACAGCGAGACAGAATACATTGTTAAAGCTTTGACGCCGATTGATGAGTTTAATGAACAATTTTTTAGCCACTTTAACGATGAAGAATTTGACACTATCGGCGGTGTCGTCACTAATGCTTTTGGCGATATGCCAAAGCGTGGTGACACGATCACCATAGGGTCGATCTCGTTTGAAGTATTGGCGGCGGATAGTCGACGTTTACATTTGTTACAAGTCTCGCTTGCTGCGGATTTGGTTGATAAGATTAATACTATTCAGCACAAAGAAATTGCCTAGTTCCCTAGGTTAAACCGTCGCTATGATAAAACTCGGCTGGTATGGAGAATTGCTGGCCGTATTGGCCGGCGCAGTGATGCCGTTTGCCTTCGCGCCTTACGGTATATATCCCCTTGCCATTTTAAGTCTTGGTGTTTTGTTCGCCTTATGGTTGCCTGTATCAGCCAAGCGGGCGTTTTTGCGTGGCTTGCTGTTTGGCGTGGCCATGTTTGCCGTGGGTATCCACTGGATCTACATCAGTATTCACGGATTTGGCGGTGTGCCGATTGCTTTGGCCTTAATGCTAAGCGCCATGCTCGTCGTCTATCTGGCCTTATTTCCGGCTGGCTTAGGTTATTTGCTTAATCGGTTTTTGCCAGGCTTAGCCGTACGCACGGCTTTAATCAAGCTGATCATTATATTTCCCGCTGCCTGGGCTCTGAGTGAGTGGCTGCGTGGCTGGTTATTTACAGGCTTTCCTTGGCTGAGTCTTGGTTACTCGCAAGTCGACGGGGCTTTGTCAGGTATCGCGCCGGTATTGGGTGTCTACGGCGTCTCTTGGTTGTTGGCTTTATCTGCAGGACTATTGGTTTCAGTAGTGTTTCTGCGGCAGCTAAAAACCCGGCTTGTTGCTGTCATTGCCATAGCCGGTGTTTTGCTAGTTGGCTCAATATTAAAAACCGTTGATTGGACGCAGCAACACGGCGAGCCGATTCGAGTCAGTTTAATTCAGGGTAATATTCCACAAGAGCTGAAATGGGAGAAGTCGGTTTACCAGCCTACTTTGGATAGATACCTAGACCTCACTCGTCAGCATTGGGATAGCGATTTAATTATTTGGCCTGAGACAGCAATTTCTGATTTTTATCATCGTGCCGAAGATTTTATCGATGCCGTCTGGTACGAAGCGCGAGAAACTCAGACTGATTTACTCACCGGTGTGCTCTATTTGGATCTGCAGTCAGGAAATTACTATAACGCGTTGGTTGGTCTGGGCGAAGAAAAAAGCTTTTACTATAAAAGCCATCTCGTGCCGTTTACGGAGTACCTACCACTAGAGAATATATTTGGAAGCATCGTTGATTTTATGCAGGTTCCTATGTCGAGTTTTTCTTCAGGCCGACTTGATCAAGCGCCTATGCAACTGGCGGGTAATGCGGTCGGAATGTCCATCTGTTACGAAGATGTGTTTGGTGAGGAGATGGCCTTAGCCATTCCCAACAATTCTCTATTAGTGAATGTCAGCAATGACGGTTGGTTTGGTGGTTCCAGTGCGGCCTACCAGCATCAGCAAATCGCCAGAATGCGCGCCTTGGAGTTGGGCCGGCCATTGTTGAGGGCAACCAACACGGGAGTCTCGTCGATCATGGATCATAAGGGTAGTTTGATCGCCAATAGTGAACTGAATATCGAGGATGTCATTACGGCTGAAGTTCAGCCCAGGCAAGGTTTGACGCCTTATGTGCGTATCACAAATCACGGTATCGTTATTGGTTCGCTGTTGCTCATTTTTGCCGCTAGCACACTCCTAAGAAGGCGAGTCTAAGACTGGCTGCGATAAAGGCTTACGCCTGATAGAATGGCGGTTTCTTGTAATTTTCTCGGCACTTGTTCTCGTAGAGAGCCTACGCCATGGCACGCGACAGCGTTTAGTAAAGATTTTGAGGTCGAATGAGTAAGGAATACAGCGCTGCTGCGCTAGAAGAAGTGGTTCAATCCTATTGGCAGGAGAATAATAGTTTCTCGGCCGCGGACGGCCAGTCTGATAATAACTATTACTGTTTATCCATGTTCCCATACCCCAGTGGTCGTTTGCACATGGGGCATGTGCGTAATTACACCATTGGTGATGTTATTAGTCGCTACCAAAGCATGCAGGGTAAAAATGTCTTGCAGCCTATGGGTTGGGATGCCTTTGGTATGCCGGCTGAAAATGCGGCGATTAAACATAATGTGCCGCCCGCAAAGTGGACGCGTGAAAACATTGACTATATGCGTGGCCAATTAAAGCGCTTAGGCTTTGCTTACGACTGGGAAAGAGAAATTGCTACCTGTCATCCTGATTATTATCGTTGGGAACAATGGTTCTTTTTGCGTTTATATGAAAAAGGCCTGGTCTATAAAAAAACCGCACCGGTAAATTGGTGTCCGCATGATATGACCGTATTGGCTAATGAGCAGGTGATTGAAGGTGGTTGTTGGCGTTGCGGTACCAAGGTAGAGCGACGAGAGATCCCACAGTGGTTTTTGAAGATTACCGATTACGCCGACGAGTTATTGGAGTCTTTAGATCAACTTGATGAATGGCCCGATCAAGTTCGCACCATGCAGCGAAATTGGATAGGTCGGTCTTATGGTTTGGAAATACAATTTCAGTTAGAAGGTAGTGATCAAACCTTGTCCGTTTATACGACGCGTCCTGATACATTAATGGGAGTCACCTATTTGGCTATCGCGCCAGAGCATCCTATGGTATTGGAGTGTGCGGAAAATAACGATGACCTAAAAAGCTTTATTCAACAATGTAAAACCATGCAAACCTCAGAAGCCGCTATGGAAACCATGGAAAAAGAAGGGGTTGAGACAGGCTTGAGAGTGATTCATCCGTTTAACGGTGAGTCACTGCCCGTGTACGCGGCCAATTTCGTTTTAATGGGTTATGGTAGCGGCGCGGTGATGTCCGTGCCTGCTCACGATCAACGCGATTGGGAGTTTGCTAAGAAATATGATCTACCAGTTAAACAGGTAATACGACCTGCTGATAACTCAGATGTTGATTTGACCGCCAGTGCTTACACAGAAAAAGGTGTGTTGATTAATTCGAATGAATTTACCGATTGTGACTTTAAGCAGGCATTCGACAATATCGCTAAAGCATTAGAAGCTAAAGCACGCGGCCAACGCCAAACCAATTACCGTTTGCGTGACTGGGGTGTATCGCGTCAACGCTATTGGGGAACACCGATTCCCTTTATCTATTGTGATGATTGTGGTGACGTACCGGTGCCGGAAGATCAGTTGCCGGTGGTATTGCCAGAAGATGTGGATCTTTCAGAGGGTATTGGCTCACCGCTGACGCACATGCCGGAGTTTTACGAAACGACGTGTCCTAAGTGTGGTAAGCCTGCACGTCGCGAAACAGATACCTTTGATACCTTTATGGAATCATCGTGGTATTACGCGCGTTATGCCTGTCGTGATAATGACGATGCCATGTTAGATCAGCGCGCCAATGATTGGCTTGCCGTAGATCAATATATCGGTGGAATAGAGCATGCCATTTTACATCTGCTGTATTCGCGCTTTTATCATAAGCTTTTGCGCGACGAAGGTTTTGTCAAAACCGATGAGCCTTTCAAGCGCTTATTGACCCAAGGCATGGTGTTAAAAGACGGCACGAAGATGTCAAAGTCAAAAGGTAACACCGTTGATCCGCAAACCTTGATCGATAAATACGGTGCTGACACCGTGCGTTTATTTACCATGTTTGCCGCACCACCCGAGCAATCCTTGGAATGGAACGACGACGCGGTCGACGGTGCGCATCGTTTTCTACGTAAGCTATGGAAGTTATTACACGAAGAAAACATTGCTGCAGTTCTGGCGGAAAATATATCTCAAATCGACAGCAATGATTGGTCGCAGATTGAAGGATTGGCAAAAAAACAGCGTTGCGAAGTACACAGCTTATTAGAGCAAGCAAATCGCGATATGGCCAAGTATCAGTTTAATACCGTTGTTGCAACGGCTATGAAGTTGGTCAACTTATTGTCACAATGGCAGATAGATGACAACAAACACACAGCCATGGCTTATACCGAGGCGGTAAGTATTTTATTGCGCCTGATAGGGCCTATTGTGCCGCATATTGCCCATGTGCTTTGGCAAGATATTGGCGCCAAAGGTGATATTCTCGATGCGGGTTGGCCACAGGTAGACAGTAAGGCCTTGGTCAGTGATGAGATTGAATTGGTGGTGCAAGTCAACGGCAAGCTGCGTGATCGCATAACCGTTGCGACCGGCGCTTCCAATGACGCCATAGAAAAAAGCGCTTTAGCATCTGAGAATGTGGCGCGTTTTGTCGATGGCAAAGAAATTAAGAAGATTGTTATAGTGCCTAAACGCTTGGTGAATATCGTTGTCGTCGGTTAGGTTAATACTGTTAGCTGTTTTAGCTTTTGCTTTGACGGCTTGTGGTTATCAATTGCGTGGGTTACAGGATGGTGATGTCGCTTTGGCCTTGGAGTCGGTCGCGGTTACTGGCAGCCAGCAAGACAGAGATTTGTTACGCCTTATTTCACAACGGCTGCAGCAATCCGGCGTCGAAGAACAAGTTGATGCAGAGTTCGCCGAGGCAGAGCTACGCATTGATAGTGCGACGCAATCACGGCGTGTGTTATCGGTAGATAGTTCGTCAAAGGTGTCAGAGTTCGAACTGCACTACGCTGTTGCTTATAAGATCAAGTACAGAGACGGACAAGAATTAGCGCGTAGCGCCAGCGCTAGGCGCGATATTACTTTTGACGAAGATCAAGTCTTGGCCAAAGCCGAAGAAGAACAGCGTCTGTATGGAGAAATGCGTCGTGATGTGGTCAATACTATATTACGTGTGTTGCAACGCAGTGCTAGCTTAACGCAGTAAATATGAAGTTAGACTCACGGCAAATCGATGCTCATCTAAAAAGTCAGCTATTGCCTTGCTATCATATCTCCGGTGACGAGCCTCTCCTGGTACAAGAAACTGTTGAGCGTATTCGTTCGTGTGCGCAAGCCCAAGGTTATGATTCTCGAGAGAGTTATCATATTGAGCCGGGTTTTGACTGGGCTAGCTTAACCGCTTCAACGGATGCGCTATCACTGTTTGCAAGTCGTCGTTTGGTCGAATTACATTTTAATAAACCCACGCCAGGTGATGTTGGCTCAAGAGCTTTGCGTGAGCTTAGCCAACGTTTACCCGAAGATACGGTATTTATTATTGTCATGCCTAAGCTAGAGGCTAAGGCTAAATCCGCTGCCTGGTATAAGGCCTTGGATAAGGTGGCCGCCATGATTCAGGTTTGGCCCTTAGAACGACGTGAACTGGGCCAATGGTTGCAGGCAAGAGTGCGTCAAGGCGGGCTCGATGCCGAACCGGATGCCATACGTCTATTAGCCGATTATGTTGAAGGTAATTTATTGGCTGCGGCGCAAGAGATCGATAAGCTTAAACTCAGCCATGCTCAATCACGTATATCGGTTCAAGATATCGAAAACGCGATGAGTGATAATGCCCGTTTTGATGTGTTTGGCTTGGTAGATAGCGCATTGCAGGGTGATGCCGTGCGGGTGCAGCGCATGTTGGCGACGCTGGAGCGCGAAGGTGTTGCGCCAACCCTGGTCTTGTGGGCCTTATCGCGAGAACTGCGTACCGTACAACGATTAGCCAAATCTGCTGGTAGATCGGGGCATGTTGACGCCAATAAGGCACGCTCCCTAGGTGTATGGCAAAAGCGTTTGCCGTTGATTACTACAGCCATCAAGCGCCAGAATGACGCCTATTGGCAGGATCTATTACGACTCGCTGCCAACACCGATAGAGTGATTAAAGGTAGAGCAGCAGGCAGCGTCTGGGACGAATTGCTACAATTGGCTCTCGGGATCGCCGGGGTACTCCCGCTTTCTGCTGGGTTGAACGCCCAGGCTTAGCCCGATAACGCGCACCAGCCGTGCTTTAGTCGGACTCTACATAGATTTAATTAAGATATACTACTTCCATGGTTTCTCTAGCAACTGATATCAATAGCAATAACATCGCCGAGATGATGCTCGAGCTTGGTCGTCATGCCAAGTTGGCTTCTCGTCAGCTTTTATCGGCGAGTACAGCCGACAAAAACAATGCTTTATTGGCCGCAGCTGACGCGCTGTGTCACCGACAAGTCGATCTGATTGCGGAAAATAAAAAAGATCTCGAAGCCGGCCGCGCACGTGGCCTGAGTGATGCTTTGATAGATCGGCTTGAGCTCAATGCGGAACGTATTGCAGCTATGGCAGAAGGCCTGCGACAAATCGCTGCTTTGCCCGACCCTGTCGGCGAAATCAGTAATATGAGCTATCGCCCATCGGGTATTCAGGTTGGACAAATGCGTGTGCCTTTGGGCGTGGTCGGTATTATTTACGAATCACGACCTAATGTTACCGCTGATGCCGCAGCGTTGTGCCTCAAGTCAGGCAACGCAGCGTTACTCAGAGGCGGTTCAGAAGCCGCGCATTCTAATCACGCTATCGCGCGTTGTATTCATGATGGTTTGCGAGAGGCTGGGTTGCCGCTTAGCGCCGTGCAAGTCGTGCCAACGACCGATCGTGCTGCGGTGGGTGAGTTGGTGCGTATGCAAGACTATGTTGATGTCATCGTGCCACGCGGCGGTAAAGGCTTGATTGAGCGCATTAGTGATGAGGCGCGTGTACCAGTCATTAAACACTTGCATGGTGTGTGTCATGTTTATATCGACGATGCAGCTGACATTGATAAAGCTATAGCGGTTTCAGTCAATGCCAAAACACAACGTTATGGAACCTGCAACACCATGGAGACATTGTTGATTGCAGCGTCTATCGCGCCAAAGGTATTACCAGCTTTGGTTGAGGCGTATAAGGAGAAAGGCGTTGAGCTAAGAGGCTGTGAAAAAACTCGCAAACTCGTCAGTGGAATAAACGAGGCGAGCGAAGCCGATTGGGATGAAGAATATCTGGCACCCATACTGTCTATACGAATTGTAGCCGGTATTGATCAGGCCTTAGACCATATTGATCGTTATAGCTCTAACCATACCGAAGCGATTGTTAGTGAAGATTATTCCGCAACGCAACGATTTTTACGTGAGGTAGATTCCAGCTCGGTGATGGTGAATGCCTCGACACGCTTTGCTGATGGTTTTGAATATGGGCTGGGTGCAGAAATTGGTATTAGTACAGATAAGATTCATGCGCGTGGCCCAGTGGGGCTGCACGGTTTAACATCAGAAAAATACATTGTGTTAGGTGACGGCCATATACGAAGCTAGTAAGCAGCCACTGATAGGCTATGGTAACAGTCTTAGATGATTGGTATTTATGGCGGCACCTTTGACCCTATTCATTTTGGTCATCTTCGTTCCGCGCTGGATGTCGCCGAACAACTCGGATTATCTAAGGTTTTAATGATTCCGAGCGCACAACCCCCGCATAGAGAAACTCCCGTTGTTTCGGTAGAGCATCGTTGGCAAATGTTGCAGTTAGCCCTAGAAGGTCAGCAGCTCATGGTTGCAGACGATAGAGAAATACAACGTAAAGGGCCTTCTTATACCTACGATACGCTGACGGAGCTTCGGCAAGAGTATAACGGTGAAGCACTCTGTCTTATTCAAGGTGGCGATGTGTTTCAAAAGCTGCATACCTGGCATCGCTGGCAGGAGCTATTGGATCTTACGCATATCGTTGTGATGCGCAGAGCGGGTGAAAATGTTCTGTGGGATGCCTTAGTAGAGAAAAGATATTCCCAATGCTTGACCAATGATAAGACAGAGTTAGAAGATGTGACGATAGGAAAGATAATTGAGTTAGATGTGGTGCCCTTGAGTATATCGGCAACGCAGATTAGAGATAAAATTTTAATGAATAAAGAGATAAAGTATTTGTTGCCCGATAAAGTATTAGCGCATATCGACAAGCATAAGCTTTATCGAAATCATTAACGACTGGAAGTGCATATGCAGGCAGAAGAAATGAAAGATTTGGTGGTTCATGAATTAAGCGAGATGAAAGCACTAGACATTAAAGTGATGGATGTCCGCGGTTTAACCACGATTGCAGATTATATGGTTGTTGCATCGGGAACCTCCGATCGTCACGTTAAGGCTATGTCCGATAAATTAGTCGACGCGATGAAGCAAGCGGGTCAGAGGCCGTTAGGGGTAGAAGGTGAAAACGATGGTGAGTGGATACTCGCTGACTTTGGCGATGTGATTGCTCACGTCATGCTGCCGCAGGTTCGCGAGTTTTATAAGCTGGAAAGCCTTTGGGAGCCTGATCAACAGGACGCGCGAGAGCAGGTGTGATGCATGCGCATCCACTTAATCAGCGTTGGTACACGCATGCCCGCATGGGTAAGCGAGGCCT
>CAYUVE010000031.1:0-15884 GCA_964447985.1 uncultured Thiotrichales bacterium | reverse complement strand
TGACTGCCTCGCGGCCATGCCTTAATCACTGCAGCAACCAACGTCGCTAATGGGATCGCGAAGAACACGCCCCAGAAACCCCACAGCCCACCAAACACTAAAACAGCGATGATAATCGAGACAGGGTGCAGATCAACAGCTTCTGAGAATAAGAGTGGCACTAATACATTACCGTCTAGGATTTGTATGATCAAATAAGCGATAGCGATATAAGCGAACTCACTGCCCCAACCCCATTGGAAATAGCCAATCAGTAATACCGGTATGGTAACAACCACAGCACCAATATATGGAATGATTACCGATAAACCTACCAAGGCACCCAGCAACATTGCATAGTTAAGCCCCATTATCGCGAAGGTGATATACGAAACAATGCCAACAATTAAAATTTCAACAAACTTGCCTCTAACATAATTACCCGCTTGCTCATTCATCTCATGCCAAATGCGCGTAGTCAATTTACGCTCGCTAGGTAACAAGCCAGCAACCCAGTTCATAATCTTGTTTTTGTCTTTCATAAAAAAGAACACAAGTACTGGTACCAATACTAGATAGACCACCCATGTAATCACACCACTGATAGACGCTAGTGAAAACGCCACAACATTTTCACCGATCTCTCGCAAGTATCCACCAATCTCTCGCATGACATCACGAATCTCTGATTCAGTGACCAAGGTTGGATACAACTCCGGTAAGCGCAATAGACTTTCCTGACCTCGCGCAATCATCGCTGGCAACTCTTGCACAAGATCACCGACCTGCCTAGAAAGCAGCGGCATCAAACCGAATAAGAGAAATAACAGAAATGCCATAAAAACCAAAAAGACTATCGTTACTGATAGTAGCCGTGGCAATTTCCAGTTTTGGAGAGTAAGCACTAAGCCTTCAAGCAAATAAGCGATGACAATGGCACCCAATACAGGCGCTAGCATATCGCCCATAAAATAGATAATGAGAAAACCCAGCACCAGAACGACAGCAAGTGCGATACCGTCCGGATCGGAAAAATATTTTTGATACCAACGAGCTAGAACACTGTTCATAATTTACATATCACATCGAGTGAGAAGCAATAATATAGCCCGAATAGCGGGCCGTCTATGACGAAATCGTGCTTGTTTCGTTAACAACCGTACCAATCTCAACCCCAAAGTGCTTAGCCGCACTCGCACTATTTACGGCGATCTCGATCAGGCCAAATGCATTCTCAAACCAAAATGCTTGGCCAAGCCCCACGTCACTAAAGATTTGAGCATGGCTAATGCTTATACCCTGTAACTCCAAAACGCTATCTGAGCTGATTGAAGCGGCCTGAATACCGGTAAACAAGTTCCCGTAGTCATCGATATAGATAATGCGATACGCATTAACTGGTACGCTCAAAGACTTAGAATATTCGGACTCAGCCAAGCGCGATACGCTAGATACGTCTTGCGCTAAATAAGCCGCTACTGGCGCAAATAAATCTCGCCCGTGAAAGGTATGTGACAAACTCTCCGGCTGCCAAGTAATACACCACCAACGAGCACTTTCGTCCTGAGAGGCAACCACATCAAATAAGCCATTATCCGGCCCGACAAACCAGTGGCCATTTGCCAAGACAATACACGGCTTTCTTGAACCACCCACGCCGGGGTCGACGACACCTAAAAATACCGTCCCAGGAACAAAGTCCTTCGATAAAGCTGCCAGCAAATACCCAGCAGATTCAGCGTCATAAGCCGGTGCATCCGCCATCAAATCGATAACCGTAGTCTCCGGCACTATCTTGTAAATAGCATTTTGCAGCAAGCCTTGATATGGGCCGCTACGGCCAAAATCCGTAAATAAAACGATCATGCAGCTATACTGTACTATTCTCCTTTTTAATCGCTAATTTAGCGTAAATAAAAAAACAGCTTAAGCACATAAACATGAAGCCAAAAAAGTCAGCCAGAAATACCTGCCAATACTCACTATATTGAACAGCATTCTTCAGCGACTCCCATCTAGTAACTTCCTGAGACCTTTCTAAGAGATACTGCTGCGCTTCTTTATAGGGCATCTTATCTACGTCTTGCCATACAACTTGTTCAAAATATAACCTACCTCCACTAAAGTAGGTCGCTTTGAATATAGCAAATAAAGCTGAGACCAAAATTGAAGATAACCAAGCAAACTTCCATTTCATAGCAATTTCTCTTAGCCAAAAAAAAGCGGGCTAGGCCCGCTTCTTTTTATTCTGCATCGTCTTCGACGACTTCTGCCTCTATCGGCCTATCGACCAGCTCGACAATGGCCATGGGGGCATTATCACCAGGGCGATAACCACACTTAAGAATGCGGGTATAACCACCCGGACGTTCCTTATAACGTGGGCCCAACTCATCAAACAGCTTGCTTACCATATCGCGATCGCGCAACTTACTAAAAGCCATACGACGTTTATGTACGCTATCGTTAGCGCTTAAAGTGATTAATGGCTCTGCTACCCGGCGTAGTTCTTTAGCCTTTGGCACAGTCGTGCGAATAATTTCATGACGCAGCAAAGAATTCGTTAGGCTTTGTAAAGTCGCCTTACGGTGGCTGCTGTTGCGGCTGAGTTGTCGGCCTATATTACGATGACGCATCGCTATTACCCTAAAATAAAATCGTTATTACAGCGTGCTACCGCTGTTTTCTGGAATTTCGCCACTAAGATGTGCAGGTGGCCAGTTTTCTAGGCGCATACCTAAAGACAAACCATTGGTTGCCAACACATCTTTAATTTCGGTTAGAGATTTCTTACCTAAATTAGGCGTCTTAAGCAATTCAACTTCGGTCTTCTGAATCAAATCGCCAATAAAATAGATGTTCTCTGCTTTTAAACAATTCGCTGAACGAACGGTCAACTCAAGATCATCAACTGGGCGCAGCAGAATTGGATCGACCTCACCTTCGCTAGAAGCAGGCTCCTCTACTTGACTACCTTGTAGATTAACAAAGGCAGATAATTGATCTTGCAAAATCGTCGCTGAACGGCGAATAGATTCTTCAGGATCAATCGTACCGTTAGTTTCCAACTCGATAATTAACTTATCTAGATCGGTACGCTGCTCAACACGTGCGCTTTCGACGACGTATGCAACACGACGTAGCGGACTGAATGAAGCGTCTAACTGAAGCACACCAATAGGACGATCGGCATCAGCGTCAATACGATTAGTTGATGGCTGATAACCGCGGCCCATCTCAACTTTAAGACGCATGCTTAACTCACCCGACGCAGTTAAGTTAGCAATAACATGATCAGGGTTAACCACTTCGACACCGTTAACTGTTTCGATGTCACCGGCCAATACTGGACCAGGACCACTTTTCTTAAGTGTTAACTCGGCTTCAACACGATCTTCTAGACGTAGTGTCACTTCTTTTAAGTTCAAAAGAATATCAATAACGTCTTCTTGCACGCCTTCGATAGTACTGTATTCATGCAATACATTATCGATTTCAACTTCAGTTAAGGCAGCACCAGGCATTGAAGACAGCAAAATACGGCGCAAGGCATTACCTAAAGTATGACCGAAACCACGTTCTAATGGCTCCAAAGTCACCTTGGCACTATTGGCACCTGTGGCCTGGACATCAACAATACGTGGTTTCAAAAAAGTCGTTACTTGACCGGACATGGACTATCCTCTCTTCCAAAAAATAGGAAAGAATAAAAAATTATTTCGAGTACAATTCGACGATGAGATTCTCGTTAATCTCCATCGCCAATTCATCACGATCTGGAAGACGTTTAAAAACACCTTCCATTTTATCAGCACTGACTTCTACCCAGTCTATTGCAGCACGTTGGGCTGCTAATTCTAGTGCCGATTTAATACGTAATTGGTTTTTGCTCTTTTCAGTTACTGATATAACGTCTTCAGGCTGTACTTGATAAGAAGCAATATTGACACTACGGCCGTTAACCAAAATTGATTTATGCGAAACTAGCTGGCGTGATTCAGCACGTGTCGAACCAAAGCCCATGCGATAAACAACGTTATCTAAACGGCTTTCTAATAGACGTAAAAGGTTTTCACCGGTCGCGCCTTTTTTACGGTCGGCCTTTTTATAGTAGTTACGAAATTGCTTTTCTAACACACCATATAAACGACGTACCTTTTGCTTTTCACGCAGCTGGATACCATAGTCGGTAACACGACCACGACGCGCACCATGTTGACCTGGAATTACGTCGGCACGACATTTTGAATCAAGTGGCTTAATACCACTCTTTAAAAATAGGTCTGTCTTTTCACGACGAGACAGTTTACAAGTTGGTCCGGTATAGCGAGCCATTAATGCTTCCTCAATACTAAGCCGCTAAACGCGACGCTTCTTCGGCGGACGACAACCGTTATGCGGAATCGGTGTCACATCGCTGATGCTATTAATCTTAAAACCAGCACCGTTGATCGCGCGCACTGCTGAATCACGACCTGGTCCTGGGCCCTTGACGAAAACATCAACGTTTTTCATGCCATATTCTTTTACTGTCGCCGCAGCACGCTCAGCAGCAACCTGTGCCGCAAATGGAGTACTTTTACGCGAACCACGAAAACCTGAGCCACCAGCAGTAGCCCAAGCTAGCGCATTACCTTGACGATCAGTAAAGGTGATAATGGTGTTATTAAACGAGGCATAAATATGCGCGCAACCGTCAGAGACGTCGCGCTTAATGCGTTTTTTAGCAGAACGTGCAGGTGCCTTAGCCATCTATTTAATAACTCCGAATTACTTACGAATTGGGCGACGTGGGCCCTTACGTGTACGTGCATTAGTGCGGGTACGCTGGCCACGAACCGTCAAACCACGACGATGACGTAGACCACGATAACAACCCAAATCCATTAAACGCTTGATATTCATTGAAATCTCACGACGAAGATCACCTTCGACGCGGATTTTAGCAATTTCGCCACGTAGTGACTCAAGCTGGTCTTCTGTCAGGTCTCTGACCTTGCTAGAAGGATTAACACCTGTGGCAGCACATAGCTTTCTGGCCTGACTTCTGCCAACGCCATAGATCGCGGTCAAAGCAATTTCCGCGTGTTTGTGATCAGGGACGTTTACCCCAACAATACGAGCCACAGATTATCTCCTAGAACCTGTCATAACGCGCTAAATGCGCGAATTAAAACAGGAAATTATAACTATTGAAAAAATACCAGTCAATCTCAAAAAACTGCCAACTAGCCTTGACGCTGCTTATGGCGTGGGTTTGCTGAGCAAATCACACGCAATACGCCTTTACGTCTCACCGTCTTGCAATTTCGACATAATTTCTTAACCGAAGCACGAACCTTCATCTTTCTCTCCGCTTATAGCCGCCTTAAATTCCGCGGCGACCATGGCCTTTCAAATTAGCCTTTTTCATCAAACCGTCATATTGGTGAGACATCAAATGCGCCTGAACTTGGCTCATAAAGTCCATCACCACGATAACGATGATCAACAGGGATGTACCGCCAAAATAAAATGGCACATTCCAATACAAAATCAAAAATTCCGGCAGCAAACATACCGCCGTAATATAAATCGCGCCGGCCAAGGTCAAACGCGACAGCACACCATCGATATACTTAGCCGTCTGATCACCAGGACGAATCCCAGCAATAAAAGCGCCTGAGCGCTTCAAGTTATCCGCCATATCCTTGGGCTTAACCGTCAAAGCCGTATAGAAAAAGCAGAAAAATATAATTGCCGTGGCATAAAAGCCAACGTACAGAGGCTGACCAGGAGACAAGGCGGCGGCAATATCACCTAACCAACGCATACCTTCTGTCTGCCCTACCCAGGTACCAATAGTGCCTGGAAATAAAATAATACTCGACGCAAAAATCGGCGGTATCACACCAGCCATGTTCAACTTCAATGGCAAATGACTGGTCTGCCCGGCGTACATTTTCCGACCGCGCTGCTTCTGCGCGTAATTCACTGTGATACGACGCTGACCTCTTTCAACGAAGACCACGAAAGCGGTTACACCTAAAGCTAATACGATGATGACTAACACCAAAGCACCGTGTAATTCACCTGTGCGCGCTAACTCTAGCGTTCCACCTATCGCCGACGGCAAGCCCGCAACGATACCGGCAAAAATAATTAACGAGATACCGTTACCGATACCGCGTTCTGTCATCTGCTCACCTAGCCACATTAGGAACATCGTCCCAGTCACTAGTGTCACTACAGCTATAAAACGGAAGGCTAAACCCGGCTCAATCACAACCGAGGCACCACCCGCTGTCATGCTTTCTAGGGCAATCGAAATACCGATAGCCTGAAACGTTGCCAGCACCAGAGTAAAATAACGCGTGTATTGCGTGATCTTACGGCGCCCGGCTTCGCCTTCTTTTTTCATTTGCTCTAGCTTCGGGCTAATTGCCGTTAAAAGCTGAACAATAATCGACGCCGAAATATACGGCATCACACCTAGGGCGAAGATACTGACCCGGCCTAAGGCACCTCCTGAAAACATATTAACGAATTCAAGAATAGTCCCTTTTTGCTGCTCAAACAGATCAGCCAACGCAATGGGATCTATGCCCGGTACCGGTAAAAACGAACCGATACGAAAAACAATCAGCGCACCTAAAACAAATAGCAAACGACGCTTAAGTTCGGCAAGATTGCCTCCACCCATTTTGGAGGCTAGCGCTGCAGCAGAACTAGACATTAGCGCCTGTTCCTAGTCCTCGATCTTGCCGCCAGCCGCTTCGATAGCAGCACGCGCACCTTTAGTGATACCCAAACCTTTTACGGTATAAGCTTTATCAACAGCACCTGAAAGTATGATGCGTGCTCTAATAATATTACGCGTAATAACGTTTGCTTTACACAAGCTATCAATATCAACGACGTCGCCGTCAATTTTCGCTAATTCGCTCAAACGAATTTCTGCGGTAACACGACCGACACGAGAGCTAAAACCTACTTTCGGTAAGCGGCGTTGTAGAGGTTGCTGACCACCCTCAAAACCAACCTTATGATAACCACCAGAACGTGAGTGTTGTCCCTTATGACCACGACCACAGGTTTTACCTAAACCAGAACCAATACCACGGCCAACACGGGTACGTGTCTTCTTCGCGCCTGCTCCAGGAGTTAATTCATTTAAACGCATGATGATTCCTTAAGCCGAAGCTTCTTCAACCTTTAACATATACGAGACTTTATTAATCATACCGCGCACACTTGGCGTGTCTTCCACTTCAACAGTATGGTGCATGCGACGCAAACCTAAACCGGCCACACATTGCTTATGTGACTCCAGTCTTTTACAGGTGCTGCGCACCAAAGTAACTTTTAATTTCTTGCCAGCCATGATTACTCCACACTAGCCAATAATGTCGCTAACTTTTTTGCCGCGTTTCGCTGCAACGTATTCAGGATTAGTCATCGACCCTAGACCTTCAATCGTTGCCCTAACCACATTAACCGGATTAGGCGAACCAATACACTTGGCCAAAACATCTTGTACGCCTAATACTTCAAATACCGCGCGCATCGCACCACCAGCAATAATTCCCGTACCGGGAGAAGCTGGCTGCATATAAACTTTTGCTGCACCATGACGACCAATGATGGCGTGCTGCAATGTGGCTTCGTTTAATTTAACGGTAACCATATTACGACGCGCTTGTTCCATTGCTTTCTGAATAGCAGCTGGCACTTCGCGGGCCTTACCACTGCCAAAACCAACACGACCGTTACCGTCGCCGACTACAGTTAGCGCAGAAAAACCGAATTGACGACCGCCTTTAACTACCTTAGCAACACGTCGTATACCGACCAGTTTTTCGTTTAGCCCATCACCTGAGGGCTGACCATCATAACTTGCCATGCCAAATACCTTATTTAAGCTACCTAATTAGAAACCTTTAAAATTCAAGGCCTGCTTCACGAGCTGCATCAGCCAATGCTTTCACACGACCATGGAAACGAAAACCTGAACGATCGAAAGCCACTTGCTTAACACCTTTATCCAAAGCCGCCTTAGCCAAGGTGGCGCCGACAACTTTCGCTGCGTCCGCATTACCTGTGTATTTCACTTCTTTACGAATTGAAGCCTGCACAGTCGCTGCACTCGCAATGACTTCATGGCCATTTGGCGCAATCACCTGGGCATAGATATGACGCGGTGTTCTATGGACACATAAACGGTGCTTACCCAACGTTTTAATATGGGCACGGGTACGACGTGCGCGCCGCGCTCTTGAATCTGTTTTACTCGCCATAACGTTCTAGAAACCTTTATTTCTTCTTCGCTTCTTTCAGCGAAATACGCTCATCAGCATAACGTACGCCCTTACCTTTATAAGGTTCAGGTGGACGGTAAGCACGAATCTCTGCTGCCACTTGCCCAACTTTTTGCTTGTCTGGGCCAGATACCACCACGTCAGTCTGACTTGGGGTTTCGATCTTGATACCTTCTGGAATCGCATGCTCTACGGGATGTGAAAAACCCAAGGTAAGATCTAAAACTTTACCTTTAACCTGAGCACGATAACCCACACCGACCAAACTCAGTTTTTTCTCAAAACCTTGCGTAACGCCAATCACCATATTATTGACAAGAGAGCGCATGGTTCCTGCCATGGCTTGGCTATCGCCTTCTTTCTTCATCGAAAACGATAAGACATTTTCATCCATAGCAATTGCAACGCTATCATGTAGCGTGCGCTCCATTTCGCCTTTCGGACCTTTGATCTTTACATGCCCGTCATTGATATCCACCTTTACACCGGATGGAATCTCAACAGGATTACTGGCAATACGTGACATTTTTCGATGACCTTAAGAAACAGTACAAATCACTTCGCCGCCCTGGCCTTTGGCCGCGGCATTTTTCGCTGTCATCACACCTTGTGACGTTGAAATGATAGCGATACCTAAACCACCTTTAACAACAGGCAGTTCACCTTTACCTTTATAAATACGCAAACCTGGACGACTGACACGTTGAATCTCATCAATAACAGGCTTACCTTCGTAGTATTTCAACCCAATAGTTAGCGCAGGGAATTCACCACTGTCATCAACTTCAGCAGAAGTGATGTAACCTTCATCAAGCAATACTTCTGCAATCGCTTTCTTTTCTTTTGACAAAGGCATGCTAACAACGGCTTTAGACACCATCTGCGCATTACGAATGCGAGTTAGCATATCTGCAATTGGATCTGAAAAACTCATAAAACTTTATCCTTTTACCAACTGGCCTTAACCAAACCAGGAACATCGCCTCGCATCGAAGCTTCTCTTAATTTATTACGAGCAATACCGAACTTACGGTAAAACCCATGTGGTCGCCCACTGATACGGCAACGATGGCGAACACGGCATGGGCTAGCATTACGTGGTAAAGACTGAAATTTTCTTTGTGCCTCTTCACGCTCTTCCACAGACAACGACATGTCTTTGATTGTTGCTTTTAGCTCAGCTCGTTTTTTCGCAAAGCGCTCAACCGTCTTCATACGCTTGAGATCGCGATTAACCATCGATTTCTTTGCCATAATTTAACTCTTAATTGGAAAATTAAATGCTGCTAACAAGGCGCGACCTTCTTCATCAGTACGTGCAGTCGTCGTAATCGTGATATCTAGACCACGTAACGTATCAACCTTGTCATAATCAATTTCAGGAAACATGATCTGTTCCTTAACACCCATGCTGTAGTTACCACGGCCGTCAAAAGACTTACCGTTTAAACCACGAAAGTCTCGAATACGTGGAATCGCGACACTGATCAAACGATCCAAGAATTCATACATACGCTCACGACGCAAAGTCACCTTACAACCGACTGGCCAGTCTTCACGTAACTTAAAACCAGCGATCGATTTACGTGCCTTAGTCACAATCGGCTTTTGACCAGCAATTTTAGTCATATCACCCACTGCGTGCTCTATCACTTTACGATCACCAATCGCTTCACCAATACCCATATTAAGAGTAATTTTAGTGATCTTTGGTATCTCCATCGCGCTCTTGTAGCCAAACTGCTCTTGCAGCTTTTTCGCGACAGTGTCTTTATAAACGTCTTGTAATCTACCCATGACTATACGTCCACAACTTCATCATTTGACTTGAAATAGCGAACCTTCTTGCCATCTTCAAGTGTTTTAATACCGATGCGGTCTGCCTTTTTCGTAATAGGGTTAAACAAGGCGACATTAGAAATATGAATTGGCATCTCTTTGTCGACAATACCACCTGCCACACCCGCATTTGGGTTTGGCTTAGTGTGACGCTTAACCATATTGATACCGCCAACCACAACACGGTCATTTGGCATAACACGGCTTACAGTGCCCTGCTTACCTTTATCTTTACCTGCAGTGATAATGACATCATCACCTTTTCTAATCTTACGCATGACTAATAACTCTCAGTGTCTATAACACTTCAGGTGCGAGCGAAATAATTTTCATAAATTTTTCGCCACGCAGTTCACGGGTAACTGGTCCAAAAATACGTGTGCCTATCGGTTGCAGCTGTGCATTAAGCAATACTGCAGCATTACCGTCGAAACGTATCAAAGAACCATCTGGACGACGCACACCTTTGCGAGTACGAACGATTAGTGCGTTAAACACATCACCTTTCTTTACCTTACCGCGTGGAATCGCTTCTTTAACACTCACTTTGACGATATCACCGATACCAGCATAGCGACGATGAGAACCGCCCAATACCTTGATACACATAAGACGACGGGCACCACTGTTGTCCGCTACGTCCAATATCGATTGCATTTGAATCATGCCAAACTACCTTTACGCTCGTTATCTCTCAACAATGCCTAGCTGGCACTCGATTCGACTTTATCTAAACGCCAAGATTTAGATTTTGAAATAGGTCGGGTCTGCACAATAGACACCTTGTCGCCGATACGACCTTCGTTATTTTCATCATGAACATGAAGCTTGGTCGAACGCTTAATAAACTTGTTATAGATCGGGTGACGAACCTTACGCTCTACCAAAACGGTAATCGTTTTATCCATCTTGTCACTCGTCACTTTACCTACCAAGGTACGTACGACTTTGTTGTCTGCATCAGCCATATTAAGCTCTCGATTTCTCATTAATGACGGTACGAACACGCGCAATATTGCGGCGCACTTCAGTTAATAGGTGCGATTGACCTAACTGGCCCGTACCATGTGTCATACGCAGATTAAACTGCTCTTTTAATAGATCAGTCAGCTCTTGATTCAAGGCTGGCAAATCTTTCTCACGTAATTCTGCTGTCTTCATTACATTACCGTCCGCGAAACAAATGTCGTAGCAACAGGCAATTTAGCCGCTGCTAATTTAAAGGCTTCACGCGCTATTTCTTCTGAAACACCTTCCATTTCATAAAGCATACGGCCAGGCTGAATCTGTGAAACCCAGTATTCAACATTACCTTTACCTTTACCCATACGAACTTCTAAAGGCTTTTTAGTAATAGGCTTATCAGGAAAAATACGAATCCAAATCTTACCGCCACGTTTGATATGACGTGTCATAGCACGACGAGCTGCTTCGATTTGACGTGCTGTAATACGACCACGCCCGGTTGCTTTAAGACCAAATTCACCAAAGCTCACTGCATTACCGACAGTCGCTAAGCCGCGGTTTCTGCCCTTGCGTTGCTTTCTAAATTTTGTACGTTTTGGCTGTAACATTACTCAAATCCAAAAATAATCGAATAACTCTTATTTTGCTGCGACGGCAGCCTCTTCTTCTTGTGACTCGCCGGCAAAAACTTCGCCTTTGAAGATCCATACCTTGACACCAATAATGCCGTAAGTAGTCAAACCTTCTGCAAATCCATAATCAATATCTGCGCGCAAAGTATGTAGTGGAACACGACCTTCGTGATACCACTCGCTGCGCGCGATTTCAGCACCGTTCAAACGGCCGCCTACTTTAATCTTGATGCCTTGGGCACCTAAACGCATAGTATTTGATACGGCACGCTTCATCGCGCGACGAAACATAATGCGGCGCTCGATCTGTTGCGCAACACTTTCAGCAACCAATTGTGCGTCTAATTCAGGTTTGCGAATTTCTTCGATGTTGATGTGTACAGGCACACCCATCATGGCGCCGACTTCTTTACGTAAAACTTCTACGTCTTCGCCTTTCTTACCGATCACGATACCTGGACGCGCAGTATGAATCGTAATACGTGCGTTCTTAGCAGGACGCTCGATTTGAATACGACTGACAGAAGCCTGAGAAAGCTTTTTCTTAAGATGCTCACGCACCTTCATGTCGGTATATAAATTGTCAGCGTAATCGTTAGAATCCGCGTACCACTTGGATGTCCAATCTTTAACGATACCAAGTCGAATACCTGTTGGATGAACCTTTTGACCCATAATCCGCTCTCTTTAACCTTAGTCAGCAACAGTCACAGTAATGTGGCTATTACGCTTTAAAATACGATTTCCGCGGCCTTTGGCACGCGCACGAAAACGCTTAAACGTCGCTGCTTCATCAACGTAAATTGAAGCAACCTTTAACTCATCAATATCAGCGCCGTCGTTATGCTCAGCATTAGCAATCGCAGACTCAAGCACTTTTTTAACAATCGCTGCGCCCTTTTTAGAACTCAACGTTAAGAGTTGTAAAGCGCGATCAACAGGCAAACCTCTTACTTGATCAGCAACCAAACGTGCCTTCTGAGGTGAAATGCGGCTATGACGCAAACGTGCAACAGTTTCCATATTCAGTCTCTTACTTCGCTTTCTTATCCCCAGCATGACCACGGAATGTACGTGTTGCTGAGAATTCACCTAATTTATGGCCAACCATATTTTCAGAAATCAACACAGGTACATGTTGACGACCGTTATGAATGGCAATCGTTAAACCGACCATCTCCGGTGTAACCATAGAACGACGCGACCAAGTTTTAATTGGACGCCGATTATTGTTAGCAACCGCGTCATCTACCTTCTTTTTAAGGTGCAGGTCAATAAATGGACCTTTTTTAATTGAACGTGGCAAAGTTAACTCCTATTCCTAATCTGTAGGCTATTTACTTACGGTTACGACGACGAACGATTAAATCGTCGGTACGCTTATTCTTACGGGTTTTATAACCCTTCGTTGGCACACCCCAAGGGGTTACAGGATGACGACCACCAGAAGTACGCCCTTCACCACCACCGTGAGGATGGTCTACTGGGTTCATGACCACACCGCGAACGGTAGGGCGAACACCGCGCCAGCGTGTTGCACCAGCTTTACCCAACGAACGTAAGCCGTGCTCCGAGTTGCTCACTTCACCAATGGTTGCGCGACATTCAACGTGCACTTTACGCATTTCACCAGAACGCAAACGAATAATGCCGTATTCGCCTTCACGCGCCACCAACTGAGCCGAAGCACCGGCGCTACGAGCAATCTGTCCGCCTTTGCCAGGCTTTAGTTCGATGTTGTGGATCTGACTACCGACAACGATGTTACGAACAGGCATACAGTTACCGGTTTTCATCGGTACGCTAATACCGGATACAACTTCATCACCGGCCTTAATACCTTTAGGCGCCAAAATATAGCGACGCTCACCATCCTTGTATAACAACAAGGCAATATGCGCGCTACGATTTGGATCATATTCAAGACGCTCAACCTTCGCAGGGATATCATCTTTATTACGCTTAAAGTCGATTAAACGATAATGCTGCTTATGACCACCACCGTGATGGCGTACGGTTATACGACCGTTATTATTACGACCGCCTTTCTTTGATTTCTTTTCCAAAAGCGCGCTATGCGGCGCACCTTTGTGCAGATCAGCACCAACAACCTTAACGACAAAACGACGTCCGGCTGAGGTAGGTTTAGTCTTTACAGTTGGCATAACTTATCCGTTCAACTCTTACTTACTGTGCGCCAAGAAAGTCAATGTCATGACCTTCAGCCAATGAAACATACGCCTTCTTCCAGTTAGGACGACGCCCTGGAATCTGACGGAAATTACGTGTCTTGCCTTTAACATTGGCAATCTGCACACCCTTAACCTTAACTTCAAACATCAGTTCTACAGCCTTAGCCACTTCAGACTTAGTTGCATCTGAAGCCACACGGAAAACAACCTGACTATTTTTTTCCGCTACTGTAGTCGCTTTTTCTGATACGTGAGGGCGCAATATCACCTGCATCAAACGTTGTTCATTCATTGCAGACGCTCCTCTAATTTCTTCAAAGCACCAGCAGTAATGACAACATGTCCAAAACGGATCAGTGCTACTGGGTCTAATTCTTCAATATCGCAAACATCAACACTGTAGAGATTACGCGCTGAAAGATGCAGGTTCTTGTTATCACCTGGTTCAACAACAACCAAGGCGTTATCAACACCCAAACCGCTTAGTTTGTTTAGCAAACCCTTTGTTTTTGCTTCTTCTACAGCAAATTCGTCGACAACGACCAAGCGTTCCTGACGCAACAGCTCTGATAACATCGAGCTAATTGCACCGCGATACATTTTGCGATTAACTTTCTTAGAGTAATCTCTTGGACGAGATGCGAAGGTCACACCACCAGCACGCCAAATCGGGCTACGACTTGTACCAGCACGTGCGCGACCGGTACCTTTTTGGCGCCATGGTTTGATACCACCACCACGCACATCACTACGGGTCTTTTGCTGGCTGGTACCAGCGCGGCCAGCTGCTTGGTAAGCGGTAACCACTTGATGTACTAGCGCCTCGTTATATTCGCGGTCAAAAGTTGCATCGGAAACAGTGAGTGTTCCGGCACTTTCGCCACTTGCTGATCGCATTGTAATATCCATTCTTCTTCTCTAGCCTTTATTTCGCGCTTTCATCGCGGGCGTGACGATCACGTCACCACCTGCGGCACCCGGCACTGCACCCTTTACTAGGAGCAAGTTACGCTCGGCGTCAACACGGACAACTTCTAGGTTCTGAGTAGTGCGACGAACATTACCCATATGACCTGACATTTTCTTACCTTTAAAAACTCGACCAGGTGTTTGGTTTTGACCAATCGAACCAGGAGTACGATGGTTAATAGAGTTACCGTGAGTGGCGTCCTTCATCGCAAAATGATGACGCTTAACCACACCAGCATAACCCTTACCAATGGTGGTACCGGCTACGTCAACCGCATCACCATCAGAAAACACATCAACACCAAAGGCATGACCCACAGCGATATCGTCGCCTTCGCCATCACCTAAGCGAAATTCCCAAGTACCACGACCAGCTTCAACATTCGCCTTTGCAAAGTGACCAGCCATAGGCTTAGTAACACGCGATGCACGACGCGAACCAGTCGTTATTTGTAAGGCTCTATAACCGTCGTTCTCAAGATTTTTTACCTGAGTAACACGATTAGGCGCGACCTCAATCACGGTCACAGGAATAGACTCACCCGCATCAGTGAAGATGCGTGTCATACCTGCTTTGCGTCCGACCAAACCAATTGTCATATCAAAACCTCAAACTCTCTAAAGCGCTATCTATACCAATTAATTCAACTTAATTTGTACATCAACACCAGCAGCAAGATCTAACTTCATTAACGCATCGACAGTTTTATCTGTAGGGTCAACGATATCCATCAAGCGCTTATGCGTGCGAATTTCATATTGATCTCGCGCGTCTTTATTGACGTGCGGAGAAATCAACACAGTAAAACGCTCTTTTTTAGTAGGCAAAGGAATCGGACCCTTCACTTGTGCACCTGTGCGTTTTGCCGTATCAGCAATTTCACGCGCAGATTGATCAATCAAGCGATGATCAAATGCCTTTAAACGAATTCGTATACGTTGACCTTCCATACCACCTACTCAACAATTTTAGCGACGACGCCGGCGCCAACGGTACGACCACCTTCACG
>CAYUVE010000030.1:7757-15899 GCA_964447985.1 uncultured Thiotrichales bacterium | reverse complement strand
TACAAATCGGATAAAGCACTTAATCTACTGCAAGGCAGTTATAGCTTACGTGAGAAGATGGGTAAGTTATGGCGGCCGTGGCGCGCAACAGCGGTAATTGCCTGTATTTGTCTATTGTTATTCGGCGGTCTTAAGGCTTTTGACTATATTGACTTGAGTAATAAAAAGAACGAGTTGACTGCGCAAATTGATACGGTCTACAAGCGTATCTTTCCTCAAGCAACGGGTAGCGCAAGTAAAGAACGAGTTCAAAGTCTTTTAAAAAGCCTAAGTGGTGGTAAGGCCAGTAGTGATGGTTTTATGGAATTGTTGGCAAAAGTGGCGGATGATTTAAATAAAACTCAGAAGCTAGAGCTGACCCGCATCGCTTATAGTAATAATGCGCTTAATATTGCTTTTACCTTGGGTAATTTACAAAGCTTAGATGATTTAAAAAATCGCTTGGCGAAGGATTCTAGTCTTTCCATCGAGATTCAGTCGGCCAGTTCGCGCAATGACAAAGTAGAAGCGCGCCTACAAATCAAAGGTAATCAACAATGAATCAGTGGTGGTCGGGTTTAAACCAACGTGAACAGCGACTACTGATTATCGGTGGCGCGGCGTTGTTATTAACCTTGATTTACTTGCTGGTAGTCGAGCCATTATTCAAACATATGCAAAGTTTGGAATCCTCAGTAGGAGATCAGTCAGAGTTATTGCAATGGATGCAAGAAAGCGAACAACAAATTAATGTTTTACGCAGAAATCAGGGAAATACTTCAGGGCGGCCCGCAGCAAATAGAGGCGGCTCTTTATTAGCTTTAGTTGATCAAACTGCGAAGCGTAGTAAGCTTGGCGAAGCCATCAAGCGTGTAGAGCCGGAAGGGAGTGATGGTGTTCGCTTATGGTTAGAACAAGCATCGTTTGACAATATTCTACGTTGGTTGGCGCAAATCAAGCAGAGCCAAGGTGTGGAAGTTAAGCGAATCACTATTGAGCAACCCGATAGTCCGGGCATTGTTAATGCGCGTATATCTTTAACGCGAGGCAGTTGATGAAGAAGACGCTTAAACTACTCGCATTAGCGCTTGTTGCCTACGCTGTTTTTCTTGTATTGACGCTACCGGCAAACCGTGTTTATCAGCAATTTGCTGAGCTCTTACCGTCATCGATTAAGTTTTACGGTCTGAGTGGTACGGTGTGGTCGGGTAAAGCAGAGTTAGTGACTCTGGCATCACAGCAGTACCGCAATGCCAGTTGGCAGTTTCAATGGGCAGATATCATCAAGGGCCAGGCTTTATTTGATATGGACTTTGATAATGGGCAAAGCCAAATCAAGGGTAAGTTGGGTGCCGACATAGGCGGTAATCTCATTGCTAAGCAATTAATAGTGCAGCAAGAATTAACTGATATTCAGGCGCTCGCACAGGTATCGCCGATTACTGTCGGTGGTAAGATGGGTGGTCAGATCAATGATCTCGCCATCAAGAAAAATAAAATAAGCCGGGCTGATGCCAATATCACTATTATCGATGCAGCATTTCTATTACCGCGACGTACAGCATGGGGTAATTTTAAGATTGATATCGAATCTCCTGATGGTACTACGCAAGCTAAAATTAAAGACCAGGGTGGGCCCTTGCTGGCTGATGGTTTAATAACCATTAATCAAGCTGGTGAGTATGATGTGAATTTAGCCATTGAGGCGGCAAGTGGCGCGTCAAATAACTTGATTCGTGGCTTAGAGTTTCTTGGCAGGCCAGGCAATGATGGCAAAACACGTGTAACATACAAAGGCAGTTTGCCGCAGTTATTAGGACAAGAAGCTCCGACAAATAATTAGGCCGACAATCTTAGTCAGAGCTTTGGGTGTATAATCTGCCCCCATGATTCATCCGCTTATCAAGCGCCTCTATCTCAGCATTGATCAATTTAGTGAAGCCATCGGCCGTTTAGTGTCATGGCTAGTTATCGCTATGACGTTATTAATTACTTATGACGTCATCATGCGTTACTTCTTTCAAAGTGGTTCGGTTGCTTTGCAAGAACTCGAGTGGCATTTTTTTTCAATTATCTTTTTATTTGGTGCAGCCTACACGCTGAAGCACCATGACCATGTTTGCGTCGATATTTTAGCCCAACGTTCATGGATGACACAGAAGGTGCGTGCATGGATATATTTATTATGCACAGTTCTTTTTCTATTACCTTTTTGTGTATTAGTGATATCGAGTAGTTGGGACTATGTCGCTAACTCTTATAATGTACCGCCTTCAGGTGAGCGATCTCCCGACCCGGGTGGTTTGCCTTACCGCTACTTATTGAAAGCTGCGATTCCAACGGCTTTTGCGCTGTTGTTTATCCAAGGCCTTAGTATGGCTTTGCGATCCTATGCAGTGATTGCCGGCGATGACAGTGCTTTGCCTGATCCCAACTCCCAAGACGGTCATAGCGAGGGTATGTAGTGGAAGTCTGGGCATTAGTGATGTTTGCAGTCGCCGTACTGCTTTTCCTTCTTGGTTATCCCGTTGCTTTTACCTTGGGCGCTGTTTCCATGGTGTTCGGCGCCATTTTTCTTGGCTTAGATTTTTTTAATCTACTACCCCTACGTATTTGGGGAGTCATGACAAACTTCACTTTGTTAGCCGTACCACTATTTGTATTTATGGGGGTATTACTAGAGAAATCAGGGATAGCCGAAGAATTATTGCAAACCATGGGCACATTGTTTGGTCGTCTTCGAGGCGGCATGCTGATATCCATTATTCTTGTCGGTACGCTATTGGCGGCTACCACAGGTGTGGTAGGTGCAACCGTTGTGACCATGACGGTTATTGCTTTACCCGCATTATTGAAGAACGGTTACCAACCTGAGTTGGCAAGTGGGGCTATCGCTTCGGCGGGAACTCTGGGACAGATTATTCCGCCGAGTATTGTCTTGATATTACTCGGAGATGTGATCGGTGTACCGGTTGGTCAGTTATTTATGAGTGCTGTTGTCCCGGGTTTAATCTTAGTGCTATGTTTCATTCTTTATATTGTTTTTCTCGGTCGTTGGCGACCTCGTGAATTACCTGAGACATCGATAGCAGATCAAGCTGGGTCAATTGCTGCAGCACTTAAAAGTATGCTGCCGCCCTTATTGTTAGTCATAGCGGTTTTGGGCTCGATATTTTTCGGTATTGCCACACCGACCGAATCAGCGGCTTTAGGTGCTGTTGGAGCATTACTACTTGCAATAGTGAATAAGCGATTCAATATGACGATGTTGCAAGACGCGATGAGGCATACCACACGGCTAACAAGCATGGTGTTTATGATTCTTATCGGTGCGACAGCATTTGGTTTGGTCTTTCGGGGAATGGGTGGCGATTTCCTGGTGGAAGATTTATTAACTAATCTGCCAGGCGGAGTAAATACCTTTATTGCGCTAAGCATGCTGCTTATATTTGTACTAGGCTTTTTCCTCGATTTTTTGGAAATTTGTTTTATTGTCGTACCTATCTTGGCACCTATTGCTGAATTGCTCGGCATTAATATGCTCTGGTATGGGATATTGATTGCGATGAATTTGCAGACTTCGTTTTTAACGCCGCCTTTTGGTTTTTCTTTGTTTTATTTAAAAGCCGCTGCAAAAGTACCATTACGCATTGCGCAGATTTATCGCGGCGTTATTCCTTTCGTTATCTTACAAGTTATAACTTTGGCTTTATTATTTATTTTTCCGGAATTGGTGTTGTGGTTGCCTGATCTTATGGATAAAGTTCAGGAGTAAAAGATGTACAAGAAATTGCTAACCAGTGCCGATCGCACCGAAATTGGTTTTTATCAAGGCGTGCTAGAGTCAGAAGGTATTCAATGCCTGGTAAAAAATGAATTTCTTGCCGGTGCCATGGGTGAGTTACCTGTCAATGAAACTTGGCCGGAACTTTGGGTGGAAGAGTTAGAACTTTCTCGAGCAAACTTAATATTAGAAGATCTCAAACCTACCAAGGGTGGCGATGCTTGGCAGTGCCAGAACTGTGGTGAGTGGATAGAAGCCCAATTTTCTGATTGTTGGCGTTGTAGTCAAACTGCTAAATCTGACTAATTAGCTCGCGAGTTGATAGGCCATAGATTTCAAGCCTTCATCATGGTCCATTAAAGTTTGTAGCGCCGTTGTTAACTGGAAGTCGGTGATCTCGAGATAACTTAATATAGTTTCAGGCAGTTCAGTTGATTCAGCATCTCCCATGCCATGACGTTTTAGCATACGGTCTGAGAGCAAAACGATACCTGAAAAAACAGAATGTGGTCCTTGGTAATCTTCATTATGGTGTTGTTCAATGGCGACGACAACCTCTTCAGGAAGGCGCCAATTTTTCATTAGCCAAGACCCAATATCTCCATGGTGGGCACCTAACGTACTAAGTTCGACTTCCTGTATCGGTGTGTCAGGGTTTTGTGCCATCATTTTACTTAAGACTAGGTATTCTTCTTTAAATAAATGTCCAAGCAAGACATGGCCAAAGTTATGTAGCAAACCAGCTAAATAAGCAAGCCCTGATGGTGGTCTAATTGTGTTAGGTAATAAATTGCTAATGGCCTGGCAATAAGCCGCACTATAAACGGCATGGCGCCAAAAATCGCTAACGGTTGTTGATCCGCCTTTGGGTAGGCGAAACGGGCGTGCGGTAGCAATGCCTAACGCCAAACTCATCACCATATCGTAACCTAGGACTCGAGTAATGGCTGTATCCACCGAATCGACCTTGCCTCGATAGCCAAAAAACGGTGATGAGGCATAACGCATCACCTGTGCAGCTAAGCTTGGGTCAAGCTCTACGGCATCGGCGAGTTCTTTGATTGCTGGGCTGGTTTTGGCTCGTAACTGAAAAATCTTTTGTGCCATGGCAGGCATGGCAGGTAGCTTTTTTGTTCGATCAATTTTGCTTTTCAGGTCAAGTAGAGGAGAGCTAGAATCACCGGGTGTTAATAGACGCTCTTCCACATCAGGAGCCACATCGGGTTCAGCAGAGAGTCGTTTGGCAAATTCATATTTGCGGAATAATTGGCGAAACCCCTTTTTATCGATTTGAATAAGATGACGACGATCGCCAGCCATCATGTAAACTTGTTCTAATGCAGCAAACTGGGTTTCGAGAATACAACGAATACCGTAGGCGGCGCCGAGGGGTGGCAGAAACCTTGGGACGCAATCGTTTAATAGTTGGCTGATCGTTTTCTCATCTAGAGCTTTAAGCGGCCGCCTTAGTAATTGTTGGACGCCACGTAAATTCAGTTCGCGGTCGGCAGGAATCACAATCATAATCTGGCCACTGCTATCGCCAATGATGCACGACTGTAGTAAATGGCTGGCAGGTATGCCTGAGCGCGCGGCGGCATCCGCAGCGTCCGCAAAGGGTGCTACCTCAATGACTCGGTAACTGACCTTCTGGTCATCAAGGTGACGAATAATAGTATTGGCAACAGGCATGCGCCGATTATGCTCCGAAATAGACCGACTAATGATGAATGTATCGGCATTTCAGGCACTTGGATAAGTAAATCGGCAAAATTTGCCAAATTCATCACGAATTCTTAGGTAGGATAAAAAAAGGGGCTGTGATTGACACAGCCCCTGAACTTTCGGTTTTAGTTATTGATTAGAGTTCGCCTAGATCAGAATGGTGCAGATCGTAGTAGAACTTCTCATCGCCGACAAAAAATGCTTCGTGGCCGATTTCGTCTTGTTCGATATCGGTGTTACGGGTGATAAGCTTTGAAAGTGTCGTTAAGCGAATCATGTCACGGTACTCAGCATTTTCCTCGCCTCTAAATTGATTGAGGTAGAAGTAGTAATCACCGTCACGCAATGCTTCAAATTGTAATTTGAACAAAGCCTGGTTGGTTTCGCCAACAAGCGCATCATAAACAATATCTTCAGATAATACGCCGGTAAACAAATCAACATCATCAACAGATACATAGCTGTTTTCTAGAGCACTACGAATGTCTTCATCAGAGCTTATGTCGGCAAAGCTTTCATGGCGTGGTAAGCCAAGTGCTTCACGTACGTCGTTTAGTGTACCCAAACCATGATCACGACCACGTTGAATATTCAGTGTAGCTAGATCCATACCCATTTCTACATTACCGAATAACATATTGCGAACATCATCCACCATGAATGGATCGATATTTTGGCTAATTTGATTAGACAAACCACGCAGTATTGGGTCTACGCCGCCTTGTTGTGTAATCGTGCCAATATTAAAAAACGCTGCGAATAAGCCAAGATGACCTTCAGGGATTTCATTACCTTCGTTATCAAGGCGCAGGATGCGAGGGCTTAACATGGTATGGCCGACACGATATCCAGCGTGTGAAAACTCATTGATCATACTGGCGTCAACACTTGCATCATAACCACGGTATTCGCTCAGTGTGTGTATGCCAATTAGGGATGGTACGAATTCTTTGTAGACAATACGTTGAACCATGGCACCAACGAGTGCACGTGCAGTCTGATAAATTTCTTCACCACTCATAGATGGATTATCCGCAGCAATGATTTCAGCCAATCTATTGTGTTCACGCATAAAAATGGTATGAATAGCGGCTAGTCCTGGTTGCTCATTTGCACGAACATCACCGGCTAGAAATAGACTTGTAGGATCAATTGTGGAGTTAGCATTAGGTAGGTTACTGATGTTAAATGGCATCAAATTACCGTCGCTGGTTTTTAACTTTCCTGTGCCATCTAAAGTACGTAGTGCCGCTGCACGTGTTTCGTCTGAGCCATAAACAAATGATGCGTCAATCCAACCAGTAATTTCGTTTTCTTGCTGGCGAGGATTCTCAGTACCTGTACCGGTAGAGCCGTCAAAGAGTGCACGGCTTAGGGGTAGAATCGTCCCTTCAGCAAAATGCGAATCACCAGCAGGCACAATAACTGGCTCTGAGGCGTTAGAGCTAATCCCTTCAGTTAGGCCGATATCATGGTCAAGCAATTGTGCAAACTGCCATAACATGTCACTTGCATAAGCAATACTCGGAATATCTCGATCGCCTTGAGCGTGAATATTCTCACTGATGGTGCGCGGATTTGGGCGTCCTGTAGGCATTGCCGATACACCATCGTCGTAGGTAACATCAGTGATACGGCGAAGTTTGGCATGAACAGCATTCATCTCTGGATTATCTAGGTTGTTGCCAGAACCATCGATTGAGCGATACTGACTATGGCTGCTTTCGATGTTGAGATCATTTTCACCGCCCGTCGTGGTGTCATCATCACCGCCGACGTTGTTAGTTGTAATGATTGTATCGCCACCACCGTTAGTTTGGGTGCTGAGTGTTGTACCACCGCTACCACCGCCACAGCCGGTGATTGCGAACAATAATGCGAGTTGGCTCGCGATAATGGTTTTGCGTAGCATGAGCTTTTCCTCAATTTTAGTTAATTAAAGTTATACATTTGTTATAAATAGGCGCATGGCACAACTATTTATCAAAAATACGTCTTCACACACTTATTTCTGTGTGTTTAATTAGTGATACTTTTGTTATAACTGGCACGAAAGCCAAAAAAAACCAAACTTCAGTCATCATCAACGCTCCTGTTGAGCTGACCGAAGTCTGGTGTGAAAATCTAACCCTTAGGTTTGAACTCCAAAACGTCACCTGTTTTCTGTTTTACTTCTTGAGTTTCACAGGTTTGAATTAATAACTCTAAGCCGTATAAAAGGCCGCGATCACCGTACACGGAGTCCCACATCATATTGTGTATGCGTAAACAGGATTCCATTGGGCTGCTGCTGCGCTCGCGTTCTTTATCAATACGCCATTGCAATTTTTCCATACGATCTCTTGATTCTTCGTTGAGGTCAGACATAAACGCATCAATTTCTTGTTGGCGTTTAGCTTCAAACGCAGCTGGATCTTCTTCAAAAAGCTTCATCCAGTTATCGAAATCAAAACGTGTTGTTGCATCAGTACTCATTATTCTGTCCTCGTAAAAAAAGCATTTGCTTGTATAGAGCAATAACGGGGCCAAAGATGCAAGCTATTGATTTTATTAAAAAAATTATAAAAACGGTAAGATGTAGCTGGTTGGTTTGTAAAGTAAACCGACAGTGGACAAAATCTGAAACTTATCTAAAATTTAGTTATAAGTGAATT
>CAYUVE010000030.1:5994-7657 GCA_964447985.1 uncultured Thiotrichales bacterium | reverse complement strand
TTGACCGCGCTATCGCTATTGTTACTTGTGCGCTATGTTAACTTTAAAATTATTGGTGGTATAAAAGTCATCAATATTTTACGTACAGCCGTTGCTGCTTATGCAATATTATTTGCTTATGAGATAGTCTTGTTTGCTACTATTAATAGCTAGTGTATTAAATTTTATTTGCTCCAGCTTTCTCTAGACTTTCTATGATATGGCCATTATTTTCACGAATGGCAATCATCCAAACAGTCCAGCCACTACTATTTTTTATAGCGACATCTGCGCCAGCTGCGAGTAGCATATCAACAATCTCTGCTTCATTTTTTAATGTCGCCCATTGTAATGCTGTCCATAAGTCTTTATTGGCCTTGTTGACATCAGCACCAGCACTAATTAGGGAGTTCACCATGGCTTGTTGTCCCTTCTCCGATGCGCGCATTAACGCTGTCCAGCCTTTTTCATCTTGAGCATTAATATCAGCGCCATTTTCTAATAAGAGCTTGGCGAGTTCGACGTTGCCTAGTCGAGCAGCATGCATCAATGCCGTCCAGCCATACTTATTGCGCTCGTCGACGGGCGTACCACTTTCTAACAAACTGACAATTGCGTCAGGATCTTCATCGAGTACACCGTTAATTAGCGGGGCATTGCCATCACAAGCCGTCAGAGAAAGGAGGAATAAGATGGCTAAGACACAATGGGTATTAAATTGGATTAATTTCATCATGCGACTATTTTAGCAATACTGCATCTGATTGGCATGCGTTTAATGTAAGGGTTAACATTGGTTCTTTCGAGGCCAAAAAGTTTGAGGTATCCATGGCAAATTTTACCTGCCCATCCTGTAATCAAGAAAGTATTCCACTAAAAGATAAATATGCCATGGGCTATTGGATGATGCGCCGTTGTGGAGCATGTAACAGTCTGATAGCTTCCAACGCGATAATATTGGGAATATTAACCTTTGCTTATCTATGGAACGTACTAATGTTTGGTGCCTTGACGTTTTTTGATAGAAACCCAGATATCAGCTGGGGGGATAATATTATGCAAGGTGCCTGGTACTACATATTAATAATGATAGTCATCTGGGCTATTTTAGACTTTATAAATGTGAAATACGTGCCGCTAATGGTAGTGCATCATCAACAATAATCAGGGTAGATATGGCTCGTATTTTAGGCATAGGGAATGCAACATTAGACATCATTAACACTACTGATCGCTATCCGCGAGAAGATAGCGAGCAACGTGCTATTTCGCAAAGTATTCGTCGTGGTGGTAATACTGCCAATACCTTGGTTGTATTAAGTCAGCTCGGTCATCAGTGTAGCTGGGCTGGAACGCTTGCAGATGAGCCAGACGCCAAGCGAATTTGCTCGGATTTTGATCAATTCCAAGTCGACTACTCGCCTGCTTATCACGTCTCAGAAGGAAAAGTGCCTACTTCTTATATATTGAGTAGCCAGCGTAACGGTTCGCGCACGATCGTGCATGTTCGTGATCTACCCGAATACCCGTCAGCGCGTTTTAACGAACTCGATTTAAGCGACTATGATTGGCTGCATTTTGAGGGTCGTAATATTAATGAAGTCAGGCAAATGCTGGACTACGTCGATGCCATGCATCCCGATATCCCTATTTCCTTAGAAATAGAGAAACATCGTCCTGGGCT
>CAYUVE010000030.1:0-5894 GCA_964447985.1 uncultured Thiotrichales bacterium | reverse complement strand
CCATGCATCCCGATATCCCTATTTCCTTAGAAATAGAGAAACATCGTCCTGGGCTTAAGCGGCTCTATGATTATCCGACTTTATTGATTTTTTCTCGTGCTTTTGTCGAACATGCGGGTTGTCGTGAGCCAGGCTTCTTTCTAGAAAGTATGAGGGATCAGTGCGAAGCCGATCATCTCGTTTGTGCCTGGGGTGACCAAGGTGCTTACGCCATCGATGATGAAGGCATTAGTATTCATTCGCCAGCACACCCGGTAGATAAAATTGCCGAAACACTTGGCGCTGGGGACACCTTTAATGCAGGCTTGATCAATGCCTTACTCTCTAACGAGCCGCTTGATATCGCCTTGTATGAAGCCTGTGGCTTGGCGGCGAAAAAATGTGCGACGGCAGGGTTTAATTTGGATCTAAATCAAGATATGCGGCAAGTGGCCACATGATATCCATCTATGACAAAAAGGGGTTCGAACCACTACTCCAGATCGAAGCAGATAAATTGCAAGGCATAGATTTAAGTCACCAATCGCTTAACGAAGCCAATCTTGTCGAGCATGACCTCAGCGGCGCAAATCTACAAAACTCTAGCCTAGTACATGCTGATCTGCGGCTAGCTAACCTGAGTAAGGTTGACTTCCGAGGTGCAAACCTAACCGGTGCAGACTTTAGTAATGCAAAAATGGATGGCGCCTTATTAGCTGGTGCAACCCTTACTAGCGCAAAACTGTTTCATGTTGATCTAACAACTATAGACTTACAAGACGTCGATATTAGTGACGCTCAAATATTGAGCGAAGGCAGCAACTAAAGTAGCGCTGCTCCAATCACGCCGGCTGAATCACCCTGTTCGTTTTTTAATACTTTGCCTTGCCAGTTCGGGTGAAATACATAGCCCTTTAGCTTCTCATTAAGCGCGCCGGAGTATAAATAATCAACATTAGAAATACCGCCGCCTAAGACAATACAATCAGGGTCAATAATATTGATGACAACCGACAAAGCTATTGCCAGTCGGTCAACATAACAATCTCGGGTGGATAAGGCACTTTTGTTACCGTCTTCTGATAGATGAAATATTTCTTTGGCTGAATATGCTGTATCGTTTTGAGTGTTAAATTCCAGCGCCATACCCGAACCGGATAATAAAGTTTCTACACAACCTTGTTTGCCACAGTAGCAATCTGGCCCTTCGGCCTCTAAAACATTGTGCCCCCATTCACCAGCAATATGGTGTTTGCCAGAAAGTAGTTGTTGATTAATAACAATGCCACCGCCCACGCCTGTACCGAGAATAACGCCAAACACTGTTTGATCGTTTTTACCCGCGCCGAGTTGGGCTTCGGCTAAAGCAAAGCAGTTTGCATCATTTTCGATACTAACTGATTGTGCTAATCGATTTTCGAGATCGAGTTTTAGCGATTTACCATTGAGACATTGGGTATTGCTGTTGCGAATTTTGCCGTCAATACCGACGTGTCCAGGACAACCCAAACCTATAGTGGCTTGCGGTGCAACGACATGTAGCTCTTTAACAAGCTTGGTGATTTCGCTAAGTATGCCTGGGTAGTCTTTTGGTGTGCTGACTCGTTTTCGTTTTAGTGGCGTATGGTTTTCGTCTAAAACGATAGCCTCTATTTTTGTGCCACCAAGATCGATCCCAATACGTTTAGTCATAAACGTATTGTAAAACGTACGGGTATTTTCTTCAGGTAATAAAAAAACCCTAGCGCATTACACGCTAGGGTTTTTTAGTACTTAAAGACTAAGACTTATAGATCGATGTCCATTGAGTAAGAGATAACGAATCTAACATCTTGGTTATTCAAAGCAGGGTTAGTAGCAAATGCAGCATCTGGGTCGCCTTCGTCTACATCTGTGTCACTGACAGTAAAGGCAAAAGGCCCTTTCGCTAATGATACGCTGTAGTCATTGTATGAATCACCGGCTCCATTAAAGGCGTTGTTAAAGTCACCATCGTGATTACCGAAGTGGAAGGTGAGTTCCAAATCATTGGCTAGGCCTAATGTATAGTCTAAAGAAACATATGTTGCTTCACCAAAGCCGAAATCTTGGCCTGCAGCTTCGTCAGCTTCTGTATTGGCCAACACGTTTAAAGAAACGCTGAAACCACCGATGCCGATAGAGCCGTAGATTTCACCAAAATCAAAATTAGCTTGTGAATCGTAGTTATAGTAAAGATAACCAATGTCATAGCTGACACCGTTGCCAAACTCGCCCGAGTAGCCGAAGTACAAGTCGTGCTCAAAGCTAAAAGCGTCCTGTACCGCTGCTTGTGCTGCAGCTATGTCATCATCACTTGCGCCTGCTGCCAGCGCTGCAACATCGTCCTGCTCATAGCTGACATTTGATAACCATGTACCAACGTAAAATCCGTTTTCCCAAGCATAGTCAATGCCGCCTTGGAACGCAGTCTCGTTAGAAGTCTGTGTTAAGCCGCGCCAGATGTAGTTATTAGTTACGGTGATATTTGCAGATAAATCACCGCCGGTCGCGCTCGCAGCCATAGGAACAGCCATGCCACCGATAGCTAACGACGTAGCTAAGGCAATTGGGCTAAGTTTTTTAATCATCATTCTCTCCTGATTTTAGGGTTTATTTGGTATACCAACATACCGACATGTGCTGAGCTGTCTAGGAAGCAGCACGGAGTCTGGCTAGTATTTAGCAGCTAGTGTGCCAAGAGAGAAAAATCATTTATAAACAATAAGTTACAGGTATTTTTGCGGTTTTGTTGTTTTTTGGCAAAAAACAAATGCCCTCTATTGGGGCGATTTTTGGATGATAAGCACAGCAATAGTGCACAATTTTGGTGCGTTCAGAGAGGTGATTTAAAGCTTATTTGGTGCATTTTAAATGGTGCTTTTAGGCTAGAGCACGAGCGTAGGCAGCTTCTGATAGTGTGCTCCATTCTGAATTGTCAGCTGAAAATGCTCGGTAGGCTTTGAGTACCTTTGCAAAAGTGGCATCTTTTGCTGCTTCTTCATTCAAGGCTTCGTTTGTTAATACTTTGAGCTCGTTAATGACATCCTGGGGAAAGGGTAGAATGTTGACTTTACGTTCTTCGCGCAGTGTTTTTAATGCGGCGAGGTTTTTGGCTTCAAATTCAGCAAGCATCCATAGGTTGCTAGCCGCCGCTGCGTTCTCGACAATAAGTTGTAGATCTTCAGGTAGCTGTTGCCAGGCTTGGCTATTAATTAGGAGCTCTAAAGTAGGCCCAGGTTCGTGCCAGCCAGGGTAATAATAATACTCAGCGGCACGGTGCAAGCCGAGTCTCAGATCATGGTAAGGGCCTACCCATTCGGTTGCGTCGATATTACCGCGCTCTAGTGAGGTGTAGATTTCGCCACCCGCAAGCAAGATAGGATTAACGCCGGCCTTGGCCATAACTTTGCCGCCTAAGCCAGGGATACGCATTTTTAAGCCCTTTAAGTCGGCAACGGATTCGATTTTTTTGCGAAACCAGCCGCCCATTTGTACACCGGTATTGCCCATGGGTAAGGGTGTTAGGTTGAAGGGTTGATAAATCTCTTGCCAAAGTTCGCGGCCACCGCCGTAATACATCCAGGCGTTCATTCCCTGCGCGTTAAGCCCGAAGGGTACGGCGGTAAAGAATTGAGCGGCAGGGATCTTGCCCGCCCAGTAATAAGCGGCACCGTGGCCCATTTCCACCGTGCCCTGTGATACGGCATCGAAGCTTTGCAAAGGTGGGATGAGTTCTCCGCCAGCGAATACGGTAATACGCAAACGATTATTGCTCATCTTGGCGACTTCTTGGCTAAAGCGCTCTACCCCTTCATGAAAAATCGGAAAGTTAGGCGGCCATGTTGTGACAATTTTCCAATTAAAACGTCGCCCTGACGTTGCAGCACCGGTTTGTTCACCGCGCTCGCAGGCGGCTAAGCCTGTTGCGACACCTGCAGCACCCAGCCCTTTAACAAAATGCCGTCGTTTCATTTTTTTATAACCTTCTTAAAGCGCTTGCAGATTGGCGTAAGCGGCCACCAACCATTTACTGCCTGCAGAATTAAAATTGATTTGTACTCTTGCCTGAGAGCCTTGGCCTTCATAACTCATCACGGTACCTTCGCCGAACTTGGGATGGGCGACTTGTTGTCCTAGTCGTAAGCCGGAAGGGGCTTCTTCCACCGGCGCACTGCGTCGTTTAGTCGTTTGTGGTCGTGAATACCGCATGCTATGGGTTTGTGGTGCGCGTTGTTTCGGCCGTATTTCTTTGACCAGTTCTTCGGGTATCTCATTGATAAAGCGTGATGGTGCAGCAAAGGTTTCTGAGCCATGTAGGCGGCGAGTTTCGGCGTGAGTAATATATAAACGTTGTCGTGCGCGCGTTATGCCAACATAACATAAGCGTCGTTCCTCCTCTAAACGCCCTGGCTCATTAACTGACATTTGATGCGGAAATAAGCCCTCTTCCATGCCGCATAAGAACACGGCTGGAAACTCCAAGCCTTTAGCGCTGTGCAAGGTCATCAGTTGCACGCAGTCCTCATTTTGGTTGCCTTCGGCGTCACCGGCTTCTAGCGAGGCATGAGCTAAAAAAGCATCCAGAGGTGACATATCCATCGATTCATCATATTGGAATTGTCGTGCGGCTGAGCCCAATTCCTCTAAGTTTTCAATACGGGCTTGGCCGCGTTCGCCTTTGTCTTTCTTGAAATGTTCTATCAAGCCACTTTGTTCTACCACGAGCTCGACTTTATCGCCCAGATCAAGCCCCTCAGAGTCGCTGGCAAGTTTCTCCACAAGAGAAACAAAGCCAGATAGCGAACTGATCGCGCGTGAAGCTAATAGTTGTTGATGACATAAGGCGTTGGCAGCATCCCACAAAGACACACGATAATCTCGAGCATGATCTCGTATGGCTTGTAGACTGCGCTCGCCTATACCGCGTGTCGGTAGATTCACCACGCGTTCAAATGAGGCATCGTCATGTCGATTGCTGAGCAAACGCAAATAAGCCAAAGCATCTTTAATTTCAGCGCGCTCATAAAATCGAAGTCCGCCATAAACGCGATAGGCGATACCCCGTGCGAGCAAGGCTTCTTCAAATAAACGCGATTGCGCATTAGAACGATATAAAATCGCATGATCGCTGCGCCGCATATCGAGCTCGGTGTAGATCATGATTTGCTCTACCACATAGCGAGCTTCTTCAATATCGTTAAAGGCTCGATATAACTGGATCGGCTCACCGTTATTGCCATCGGTCCAAAGTTCTTTACCTAAACGTGCGGCATTATTTGAGATTAAGGCATTAGCTGCCTTAAGAATATTAGCGGTTGAACGGTAGTTTTGCTCTAAGCGAAAAGTTTGAGTATTGCTAAAGTCCTTGCTAAAGCGCTGTATGTTTTCAATTTTTGCGCCACGCCAACCGTAGATAGATTGATCATCGTCGCCTACGACAAATAATTCACAGCGATCACCAGCTAATAAACGTAACCAGGCATACTGTATAGAGTTAGTGTCCTGAAACTCATCAACAAGGATATGAGAAAAACGGCCACGATAATGCTCAAGTATCTCAGGTTTTTCTCGCCATAGTTCGTGTGCACGCAATAACAACTCTGCAAAGTCAACCAGTCCGCCACGTTGGCAGGCCTCTTCGTAGGCCTGATAGATTTTAATCATCTGCCGTAGATAAGGGTCACCACGATCTTCAATATGGGCGGCACGCAGTCCATCGTCCTTACGTGAATTAATAAAACCTTGCGCTTGTTTGGCTGGCCATTGAGATTCGTCTAAATCCATGGCTTTGATTAAGCGCTTAATGATGCGCTGTTGGTCTTGCGAGTCGAGTATTTGAAAGCCTTGTGGTAAACCGGCATCTTGCCAATGGGCGCGCAGTAAGCGATGCGCCA
>CAYUVE010000029.1:0-16945 GCA_964447985.1 uncultured Thiotrichales bacterium | reverse complement strand
ATGCTTCAACCGCAACATGGGCTGTTGAACTTGTATTGCCAGCCACTTCTTGGAAGCTTGATGCCATTTCATTCATTGAAGAAGAGACTCGGTTAACATCAGCTTGCTGACTAGACATACGTTCTGCAGCAGTGGCAGATTGGTCGTTAAGTCGATGCGAGGTTGAGTCTAGTGTTTTAACACTTTGACTAATCTCGCGGATCAAGGTGCTGACGCTTTCTTGCATTTCATGGAAGTATTTGGCTGATGAACCGAGTTCATCTTTAGCAAACTTCGCCATATCAATGTTCTGGCTCAGGTCACCACTACCCATGCGTTGCATTTGTGCATTTAACACGGCAAGCGGGGTGTTAATTTTACGTGCTAGCATGATGCCTGCGAAGACTGTCAGCGCAATCATTGCTACGCAGATAGTTATCATGGTGACGATAACGCTATCAAATTTGTTTTTAGCTTTTGAGCGTAGTTCTACTGATTTTGCCTGAAGATCCGCCTGAAACTTTTCAACCGGAGCAATCATGGCGTTAAATGGCGCTAGCATAGGGCCCAATATAGTTTCACGCGCCTTATCTATTCTGCCGTTATCAATCAGCGAGATATAGTTTTCCTGGGTTTTGACATAGTCCGCAAAATTTTTACGGAAAGTGGTAATAAACGCTTTGTCTGGGGCGCTTTCTACGGCTTTATCAAATTCACCGAGTACTTTTAGAGTAAGCTCGCGGTTTTCTTCGATGACTGGATGAATAACACGATGCTCATCCTTGTTTTCTGTCAATCCGTAATCCAGAGCGAAGCGGCGATATGACAGTGTATAGTGACGTAGTTCAGAAACTTTGGTCAGTAGGTCAACGTTTTTTTCCACAATGTGGTCAACATTGGCTTCTACTTGACTGACGCTGACATAAACGTAAACGCTAAGTGCAAGTATCAAGGTTCCTACTGCAGCAAAGGAGTAGGTGATGAATTTTTTGATAGACAGATTTTTAAGCATTTTGCACTCCCGTGGTACGTCCGAATGCTATTAAATTCAAATAGTTACATTAATATGGTGGAGCCATTAGTGGATCCTGTAGAGTCTTGGTTATTCACCAATTATGCTTTCTCTACTTCCTGACTAGCCTTATGAGCTCCCCGTCCTGCCCTTTTTATCGGCGATTGCAAATCTTTCTTAAATGTTTCGTGTGCGTATTTGTTAGACGGGGATTAGGCTTATACTCAGTCGGGACTAAAAACTTTATTGTAGATTGGGGATGCTACCCAGTATGGTAACGACGGGTTTAACAAAGACCAATTGGAGTTACTCAGTGACTCGTTTTAAAAGCTTAGTATTGTGCTCACTTATGTTGGTTTTGGCAGCCTGCGCGAGCACCAGTGAAAATAAAAATAACCACGTCACTTTGCTGAGTAGTGATTTTGGCTTTATTAGTGATATATACGAGGGGTCAGGGAAGCAGCGAGAAGTAAATTCCTGGCTTGTCTTGCCAGAGCGTGAACAGTTTACTCCTCCTTACCCAGCCGTAGTTTTTCTACATAGTTCTTGGGGCTTGAGTGATCAGGAATGGCATTATTCTAGATTGTTTGCAGAAATGGGAATGGCTTCTTTGGTCATTGATAGTTTTCGTTCACGTGGTGTTCGCAGAACCTCTAGAGATCAAAGCTTGGTGTCGGGCGCATCGATGCTAGCTGACGCATTTTCGGCATTAGACTATTTAGTCAAAGATTCGCGCTTCCAGAGTCAAAGTATCGCGGTAATGGGTTTTTCAAAGGGTGCTGTTGCATCGCTTTATTCTTCGCTTGTTAGTATTCAATCGATTATGGCGAAGAGTAATAATCAGTTTGCTGCTCACATCGCGTTTTACCCTTGGTGTGGAACCTCACTTGCTGATATGCAGACATCGGGTGTCCCGATAGCGATTCACGTGGGCACTGAGGATGTGATTACGCCACTAAATCGATGTATTGATCTTGTCGAGAATAAGATTGCTGATGAGGATAAAAGTCATATACAGTTGGTGCAGTACGAAGGTGCTAGACATGCGTTTGATCACCCAGCGTTAAAACGAATACCGTTTGCGGTACCGCTTAGTGCTCAGGTTCCAGGCGATTGTCATTTTATTCAAAAAGATAAAAGTCAGTTTGTCGAAGAATCTAGTGGGCTAATAGTCAGTGGAGAAAATTTTAAAGAAGTCATGGCACAATGTAGCAGCAAGACGGGAGTGGCGGGTAGAGACCGTAAAGCAGCCGCACTTGCAAACGAGAATGTTAAAAATTTTATGCGAGAAGTGCTATTAAACTAGTGTTACTGGTTTAGTTCTCTAGCTCTGGCATATCTGCTTTCTTGGGGCTCCAGCCTAATTTCCACTTTCGGGCTGGAACGATGAAAGCGGGGTATCCATTGTCTCGAAACCAAGAATCAACGACATATTTATCCTTGGATTGTTTTTCTATCAGTGTGGCAGCTTGATGGGGCCATGTTGGTAGCCCGTTTTCTAGAAAACGAAAAGACGGTGTGAGGACATCGTGGTAAGTAATTAACCCGTTCAAGCGCATGACTGTCATATAGGTGATAGCATTGGTGCTTTCATCGACGCAATCAAGCTGATGTCTACCAAGCTTTAAGAAACTGCGTCGTACGTCTTCACTAGTGTTAGCCATTTCGCCAACAATTTTTTCAAATTCACCAATTGCCACAGAAATATTATGTCTTTCAGATTCTGGGTCACTATTTGGAAGTTGCTTGAAAGTATTCACTATTTTTTGCCAGTTGTCTTCGCTGAGCGTGATAGGTTTTTGATGTTTGCATCCATATCCATGACAATGAATAAAATTTCTTTGTTCTGGCGCGGTGATTCCTTGCTGAAGATATAAGGCATCGACACGTTCTTCTGGAGTGCTTGCGCATGCATTGAGTAAGAAAACTAGGGTAGAAAATAAAAGCGTAGAGTTGTATTTCATGAGTGCTCGTTTAATACTGATAAATATAAAGTAATGTTCCACGAAGATCGTCAACGGGTATTTTAGTCAAAAATTCTTTTTCAGGTAGCGGAAAACTATTAGAGATTAGCCGGGCGCCGGGTTTTATTCTGTTTTCGATATCTTCGCCTATTGCTGGCATCGGTGCTGGTGATAAGAAGCAGTAGATGACATCATACTGGGACCAGTCAGTCGTCCAGAATGAGCTGCGTTTTATAGTGAGATTACTGATTCCTATGCTACGTATTTTGGCGATGAGATAAGTCAGTGGCGCGGTTTCGTAGCCGACAAACTGGGCCTGAGGGAATTCCTTGGCAGTTTTAACCAGAACACTGGCTATGCCGCAGCCAAAGTCTGCCATAACAAAGGTTTTATCCTTATCAAGTTGATGTGCTAGGGCGGTAATCGTTTTTTGACCACTTAAATAGAGTGGTACTTGTTCGCCGAAGGCGTTCCAATTGAGTAACCAAATCAGTATGAAACCAAATAAGTACCAAAGTGGATTAATGCTTTGGTTAAGTACGGCGAGTAACAGCGGAAAAAATAATAGATTAATCGGAATCCACCAGGCACGAAGTCCGGTTACTATTCCAATGATGGTGGCAAGTATTCCTTGAGCAATCGTTAGATAGAGCAGTGGTGGTGGATTGTCCTGATCAGCAATAAAAAAGCGGTAAGCCAATACCAAGAAGCAAGATAATACATGGATTAGCAGGGCGCGTAGACTAGGACGCAAGCGGTTTATCATCGTATAAAGTCTAACCTGTGTCCCCGGTGGGGTCTAGTAAGACTTATTTATTAGTTATGCATAGATTCAAGATGAGATACTAGTCTATGTCTCACACTCTGGGACTGCGTAGGGTAATTTCAAAAAGCTGATTTTTGTATCGTTGCCGTCATCAAGATATAGATCGGAGTCGTCACAATGTTTAATCAGCATGACGGCGAGCACCTCATGTTCTTCGTCGGCGAGCGTCACTGTCGAAACAATTTTACCCACGCTCTCATTATTTGTGCTGTCGGTACTATATATTCCGTCACCTGGTAAAGGTTTTTCCTCACAGTGAATACTTAAGCGCGTCATGCGTCTTTTTAGTTTGCCGAGGTGATGCATGCGAGCAACCACTTCTTGACCGGGGTAGCATCCTTTGCTGAAGCTAAGACCATCGATAAGGTCGAGGTTCATCATTTGCGGGACAAAACAGCCTTGGGTTTTTTCTACCAGTGATGGTGTGCCTGATTTAATATCAAATAACCGCCAGACACTGCTATCACAGACCAAGCAGCCTTCATAAATATCAGGGGGTTGTTTTTTTTCTTGAATAATCAGGTAGCGAGGCGTGTCAGCACTTAGTGATGCGACCATAACGCCTTCTTCAGCACTCGCGACGCTATTTTTTTCTACTGCGAGCCTAGGATGAGTTGAGTCCTCTTGTTGGATAAATCCGTAGCAGGCTTTGGAAGTAATGGAAAACTCGACGTCAGCCATTAACACAAACATTTTCAGGCGTTTTACAACATTATCTTGAAGGGTGTTTTCGATAACCATTAGGTAATGGTCAGCCAATCGAATGAGATAAAATAAGGCGATTAAGCGGCCCTTAGGGTCGCAATAACCATTGAGTTGTATTTGATTCTCGACAAGGTTTTCCACATCATTGATAAACTGACCATGTAGAAATGGTGTCGCATCATTTCCGCGAACTTCTACAACGGACATGTTATCTAATTGACAAATTAGGTTTTTATTGTCGAGATTATCAAGACTTGTAGCACGAGGTTGATCGATAGCTTCTGCTACTTGCTGCGCTTTGCTCATATGATTTGCTTATCCAATATTGACTACGAATACGAACTATATCGGCGTTATTAAGATGAGATTTTAGTCGAGATTTTAGACAAAACAAGACTTATTTTTCCAGGTATACTTTGGCTATGGCTCGAGCACAACCCGTATTCTTACGATTGACACAAATTCGCTTTCCTTTGATGGCATTGGTGTCGATTTTGCACAGAGTTTCTGGCCTTATTCTTGTCTTGGCAATGCCTGTTTTCGTGTATTTTTTATCGCAGTCATTGCATAGCGCAGAGACTTATCAACAAATAGCGGACGGCTTTGATAGCCTTATTGTTAAGCTTGCTACTATCCTTGTTATTTGGTCCTTTGGTCACCACGCGATTGCTGGCATACGGTTTTTGCTGATTGATTTCTATGGCAAGCCGATTCAGGGTAAAGACTCTGCACGTTGGGTATTGATCGCGAGTGGCCTAGTGTTTTTGCTGGCTGTAATCGCGGTGTTGTCATGATCACTTCCTTACAGGGTATGCATGCTTGGCTATTACAGCGGCTAAGCGCAGTATTCATACTGTTCTATTTTATTTTTGTCTTGGCTTACTTTTTGTTTGCATCACCTACGTCTTATGAAGAATGGCATGGCGACGTGACCTCTATGCCAAGTGCTTTATTAATGATGCTCTTTTTTATTGCGCTTTCCTTGCATGCTTGGATAGGGGTGCGAGATATTGCTATCGATTATGTTCACAGGCTCACTTTTCGACTGATACTACTGAGTGTTATAGCGACAGTGATGCTTGGTCAAACACTTTGGCTTGTTTTTGTTTTGCTAAGAGCAATGCAATGATTGAAAGTGTGGCCAATATTCCTCGGCGTAGCTTTGATACCTTAGTTATTGGAGCTGGGGGTGGAGGTCTTCGTGCTGCCTATCAGCTTGCCCGTGCAGACTTAAATGTCGCGGTCGTATCAAAGGTATTTCCTACCCGTTCGCATACTGTCGCTGCTCAAGGAGGGGTTAATGCGGCTTTGGCCAATGTATCAGCGGACAATTGGCATTGGCATATGTATGACACGATCAAAGGCAGTGACTATCTCGGTGATCAGGACGCGATTGAATATATGTGTCGTGCTGCCTCACGCATGGTTGTTGAACTCGAACATATGGGTGTGCCGTTTTCGCGCTTGGATGACGGTAAGATTTATCAGCGTGCTTTTGGTGGTCAAAGCCAGCATTTCGGTGGTGACCAAGCTGCACGTACGTGCGCTGCCGCTGACCGCACTGGACACGCTATATTGCATTCTCTTTATCAGCAGAACTTAAAGTCAAAAACACATTTTTTTGATGAGTATTTTTCCATCGATTTGATTTATGACGCCGACCACACGGTACTGGGCGCCTTGGTGCTGGAAATTGAGACGGGCGAATTGCTCATTATTGAGGCGAAAACAACACTGATTGCGACAGGCGGTGCCGGCCAGATATTTCGTACCAACACTAATGCGCGAATTAATACTGGCGATGGCATGGCCATGGCTTTACGCTCGGGTGTACCGCTACAAGATATGGAGTTTTTTCAATTTCATCCTACGGGCATTGCTGGCAAAGGCATGTTGATTTCGGAAGGTGTGCGCGGTGAAGGGGGGTATTTGGTCAATAACCAAGGCGAGAGGTTTATGGAGCGCTACGCACCGCATGCCAAAGATCTTGCTAGTCGCGACGTGGTGAGTCGCGCCATTGCCACAGAAGTTCGTGAGGGTCGAGGCTGTGGTGATAATAAGGATTATGTTTTATTGAAACTTGACCATCTTGGCGCCGAGGTGATTAAAAAGCGTTTACCGAATATTCGAGAGACAGCCATGACCTTTATGGGAGTTGATCCGATCAACGACCCTATACCTGTTTTCCCTACCGCACATTACACCATGGGTGGTATTCCTACTAATCGTTTTGGACAGGTTATGCGATCCTCAGCAGGCGGGGCAGAAGAAGCGGTTCCGGGGCTTTATGCTGTTGGTGAGTGCGCCTGCGTTTCTGTCCACGGCGCAAACCGTCTGGGTGGCAATTCTTTATTAGATATCATTGTTTTCGGCCGTGCGGCGGCTAATCATATTATTGATTATCTCAAGGAGAATCGTTATCACCGCGCCTTTGACGAGAACTCGCTCGATGCATCTTTATCCCGATTAAGCCGCTGGGACAAAACCGGTAAAGGTGAGACCGTTGATGCAGTGCGCCAAGAATTGCAATCAACTATGGAAGAGTACTGTGGCGTATTTAGAACTGAAGAAGTGCTAAAAGAGGGCGTCGATAAAGTCAAGGCGATAAAACAGCGTTTGCAAGATGTCTATTTGCAAGATCATAGTAAGGTATTCAATACGGCACGTATCGAGGCTTTAGAGCTAGAAAATTTGATTGATATTGGTTTGGCGACTGTCGAATCAGCGTTAGCACGCTGCGAAAGTCGTGGTGCACATTCTCGTATCGACTATCCTAAGCGGGATGATACGCGTTGGTTAAAACATTCTTTGTATCATTTAGAAGAAGGCGTTGTCGATTATAAACCCGTTAGAATGAAGCCATTAACGGTGACCTCATTCCCACCCAAAGAGCGAGTGTATTAGTCATGGAAGTGCGTATCTATCGCTATAATCCAGAAGTCGATACTGAGCCACGTATGCAATCTTATGAAGTTGATGAGGTGGCAGGGGACACGATGTTGCTTGATGTGCTTAAGCATATTAAGTCAGAGGATGAGACTTTGAGTTTTCGCCATTCTTGTGGCGAGGGTGTTTGTGGCTCTGATGCGCTGAATGTTAATGGTAAAAACGTCTTGAGTTGTATCACTGCTGTCAGTGATTTAAAACAGCCTATAGAAGTTCGGCCCGTTCCTGGTATGCCGATTATTCGTGACTTGGTTGTCGATATGAGCCAGTTTTATCATCACTATCGAGCCATAGATCCTTATCTAATCGTGCATGACCCGATTCCGGAAGAAGAATTCTTACAAAGTCCCGAGCAACGCGATGAACTAGACGGTCTATACGAGTGTATTCTCTGCGGTTGTTGCACTACGGCATGCCCATCTTTTTGGTGGAACCCAGAGCGGTATCGAGGTCCAGCAGCCTTATTACAAGCCTACCGTTTTGTAGCCGATAGTCGTGATCAAGCAACGGCGAAACGTCTACATGCTTTAGACGGTCCTTATCGTTTGTTTCGCTGTCATACAATTATGAACTGTGTTGATGCTTGTCCCAAAGGCTTGAATCCTGCTCACGCGATCGGCGAACTCAAGAAGAAAATGCTTAAGGACTCAATCTAGCTAATGGAGCGCGCGCGTTTAAAATGGCGTTGTCGTCGCGGTTTGGCCGAGCTTGATGTAATGTTGGGTAATTTCCTTGATCATGGTTATTCGCAGCTAAATAGCGAGCAGCAACAAACTTTTCAACATTTATTAAATTACCCTGATAATGAGCTGTTAGATCATTTAATGTTAAAAACAGCAGACTCAATGGATAGAGAGATTCACGATGTCGTTACACGGATACGGACTGCCCTTACGCATCAGCATAAAAAGATCACGCCAATTAACAATTAGTTTGCTCGTTGTGCATAGTTTTGCAGCGGTCATCGTCGTTAATGTGGATGTGGCGATAATGGCTAAATTAGCACTACTGATCGCTATCACTGTCAGCGCCGTTTATTATCTTTTTTATGCGCGGTTTTGCGTTATTAACCAAGCCGTAGATTTAATTTTCAAAGAAGAAGCCAAAGTCTTAATTGATTTCTCCGAAGATGGTTATCAGCAAGCGAGCTTATGTCACGATACAGTCATTCATCCCTGGTTAGTTATATTGAACCTGAAATTACAAAGTGGTTCTAGGGTTTCAATACCTGTATTAGGAGATAGCATATCGTGTGATCAGCATCGAAGATTGCGGGTATATCTCGGTTTGCAGCGCTATAGATTGGATGCGAATAATAAAAAGATGGTTTAAGCCGTATAACAAGCACCCCTCGACAAGCACCCCTCGACAAGCACCCCTCGACAAGCTCGGGGCGAACGGGTGTTGAATGCTTAAGCTCAAGGTTAAAGTGAAAGCGTTAGTAAATCTTCCAATCACCCTGAGCCTGTCGAAGGGAGCCTGTCGAAGGGAGCCTGTCGAAGGGTGAGCCATATCTTGGTATACCGATAATTATCTAAATACCCAACTTAACTATGCACCATAGGTGGCATGTACTACGGGTGTTATCCACCACGAGTGGTCTGCATAAAGATGAACTAGTGTTTTTGTAGATAAGTATTTTCAGCTTTTTCATCCGTATCAGGATAATCAAGCGTAAAGTGTAAGCCTCGACTTTCCTTACGTAGCATTGCCGAGCGAACAATTAAATCGGCGACTGTAACGAGATTACGCAGCTCGATAAGGTCATTGGTAATGATGTGACTGGAATAAAAGTCATTGATTTCTTGCTTAAGGTTTTCAATACGCTTTTTGGCGAGCTTAAGTCGTTTATCGCTACGTACAATACCCACATAGTCGGACATGACGCGGCGTAATTCATCCCAGTTATGGCTAATCTCAACCGTTTCTTCTGAGGGAGTTACTTGGCTTGCATCCCAAGGTTTTAGTTTTTCAGGATGTTTGCTGTGTTTGACAAGCTCAGTAATATCACGAACAGCCGCTTCCGCCATCACTAAACATTCTAGTAAAGAGTTACTGGCCATACGATTAGCACCATGTAGGCCGGTAAACGCTGTCTCACCTATGGCATAAAGGCCATCTAAATCGGTTCGTCCATTGACTTCAGCTGCGACACCGCCACAAAGATAATGTGCGGCAGGAACAACAGGAATGGGTTGTTTGGTCAGGTCAAAGCCGAATTGCTTACAGCGCTCATAGACGGTTGGAAAGTGTTCGATAATAAAGTCGCTGTCACGATGACTAATATCCAGGTAGACATAGTCAATACCGAGTCGTTTGATTTCATGATCAATGGCTCTCGCCACAATGTCTCTAGGCGCTAGTTCTCCGCGCGGATCGAATTTATGTAAAAAGGCTTTGCCCGCTTTTTTCTTACCGTTAGGTAGGCGTAGTTTTGCTCCTTCGCCACGCAAGGCTTCGGTCATTAAAAACGATTTAGCGTCTGGGTGGTATAAGCAAGTGGGATGGAATTGAATAAATTCCATATTGCCAATTCGACACCCTGCACGCCAAGCCATGGCAATGCCATCACCAGTTGAGACATCAGGATTGCTGGTATAGAGATAGACCTTGCCAGCGCCGCCGGTGGCCAGTACTACTGCTTTGGCACTGAATACATCGATCTGTAGAGTAGATTTATTTAAGACATAGGCGCCCACACAACGCTGTTTTTGTTTAATAAGATCAATGGCAATATGCTCGTCAAAGACATCAATATTCGTCGCGTTTTGAACTTGGCTGGCTAAATTTGTTTCTACCTCATATCCTGTCGCATCGGCTGAGTGAATCACGCGTCGATGGCTGTGGCCGCCTTCTTTGGTTAAGTGATATTCGTTTTTGTTATGGCGAGTAAATGTCACGCCACCATCGATCAGCCATTCAATACTGTTTTTGGCATTTTCAACAACATAACGTACTGTCTCAGTATCGCAAAGCCCGGCTCCTGAGGACAAAGTATCTTCGATATGCGCTTCTACAGAATCATTTTTATCGAGGACGACAGAAATACCGCCCTGAGCATAAAGTGTCGCACTTTCAGTTAAAGATGATTTGGCTAGTACGGCGATACGAATATTGTCTGGTAGCCTCAGCGCAAGGGTAAGGCCGGCCGCGCCTGCACCCAGGATGATAACGTCGTATTGATATGGCTTCATGGATTAGATAATCTTACTTCTGGCGATTTGGAACACTATAATAATAGGCTACGATTATTTTGCCAGGGTTTAGTGACCACCATCTTCATGAAGATATCAGTCACAGGCGTGCTATTTGTAGCGGGAGAACTTAAATAAGCTTGGTTTTGAGTATCAAGGCTTGCGCTGCAACCCAGATAGTAATAATAGGAATGTTTAAAGCTTCGTGAACTCTCTAGAATCAATGCTGTCTAGGAACTTGAACTGGCGTGAGACCAGTCGAGGGGATGGCCTTGTAAGGCGTATTAATGGTTGATAAAGAGTTAGTTGAGAGGGTAAAGCAAGGAGACAAACGAGCTTTTGATGCATTGGTGCTTAAGTATCAGCATCGGTTAGTGAAATTAATTTCTGGTTATGTGCGTGATCAGGCCGATGTATACGATATAGCTCAGGAAGCGTTTATTAAGGCATACCGTGCAATACCGAAGTTTCGAGGTGATAGTGCGTTTTATACCTGGCTGTATAGGATTGCCATTAATACCGCCAAGAATTATCTCGTATCTCAGGGGCGAAAACCTCGCATGCTAGATATTGATGACGATGCGGATGGTGGTTTTTTGTCAAATCCTGAGTTACGAGACATTGCAACACCAGAGCGATTGATTCAGCGCGACGAAATTGAAAAGACAGTTTTCGATGCGATAGAACAATTGCCAGAAGATCTCAGAATCGCTGTAACTTTACGCGAACTCGAAGGTCTTAGTTATGAAGAGATTGCCGAGGCAATGGATTGTCCAATTGGTACGGTGCGTTCACGGATATTCCGTGCACGTGAAGCAATAGACGATCGACTAGACGGGTTGTTAAGAAATAATGGTTGACAGAATGAAAGAAGAACTTGAGGAATCACTTTCTGCGCTTGTCGATGGCGAGCTGGATCAACGCCATTCTGATCGGCTTGCTGATGAATTGATGGAAAATGCCAATGCCCGAGAAATCTGGCAGCGCTACCATTTGGTTCGTAATACCTTGAGGAAGAACCTGCCTGATAGTCTGTCACCTGATTTGTTTGATCGTGTTAGTAACGCGATTGCTAGTGAGCCTGCTCACAATATTGCCACAGAGCCTAAGATGGAAAAGAAACCTTTGTGGGGATTTGGTTTTCAGCCTGCTTACGGTTTTGTCGCGGCAGCTGCCTTGGTTGTGGCTTTTGTAACAGTTACCCAGATAGAGCAAAGTACAACAGATTTTCCTGAGGTGGCGAAACTAGAAAACTCGAATATCACAGCACCTGCTAATTCAAACATTGCTAACTTAGCGAGTAATGATATCCATAACGCACCTAGGGCTGACAATGGGTCTCAGTTATCTGCTTATTTAGCTAATCATTCTGCTCGGTCACAAAGTTATCCTATGCAAAACGGCTTACTCCCGTATGTTATATCAGCTGGATATACCGACGAGTGATAATTTGTCTGAAATTTTCTTAAAATTTTCTTACCAGTTTAGACAACGATGATGATTACCCAACTACGACATCTACGTTTATTACTATTTTTTGTCGTTATTTTTCCTGGTCTCGCTTTAGCAGATAAGGATGTTATTTCGCACTGGCTGGATCGCATGTCACAAGCCTCTCAAGAACTGAGTTATAAAGGCCGTTTTGTCCACAGTCGTGATGGTAATACGTCTTTGTTAGAAATTGTTCATGTTGTGACACCGGACGGCTCACGTGAACGTATTGTCAGTCTTAGCGGTGAAGATCAAGAGTTGATCCGGGATCAACATGGTAATGTGTTTTTAATGAACTTAGGCCCGCCTCTATTGATTGACAGCGGTTCTCCGGATATTCCGCTAGCGGTGCGTATACAGCAAAATTTGGAAAGCGTATTAAAAAATTATTATTTTGAACTAGGTGCAGCGGATCGCGTAGCAGGGCGTAAGACTCAGATTGTTTCTATTCTGCCGCGAGACCAGCAGCGTTATAGTTATCGCTTATGGGTGGATTCACAAACCGGTTTTCTGATTCGTTCAGAGTTGGTTGGGGAGCAAAATGAAATCTTAGAGCACATTATGTTTTCTGACATTGAACTGATGCAAGAAGCGAGTGAAGAACTGTTGGATGCGGTATTGCACGACCGGGATTTATTAGCAAAAAGTGAAGCACTTAACGCGACCAAACCTATCGGTAGTCCTGGCCAAAGCGATGTTTGGCAGGTTGTTGGCAAACCATCAGGCTTTTGGCGAACAAATAACGACGAAAGTTTTCTGCTGAGTGCGAAGAAATCTGTTGTCTATTTAATGTTAACCGATGGTTTGGCTTCCGTTTCTATCTACATTGAGCCCTTAAAGAACCACTCAAAGGTTTTGCAAGGTGCATCGAGCTCCGGAGCATTGAGCGCCTATGGCAGAGTTTTGGATAAGCACCAGATCACCGTTGTCGGTGAGGTTCCCCCTGTTACAGTTAAGGAAATTGGTGATGCCGTGACACGGTCTACGATGAGTTTAAATGCTCCAAGCGTGAAACACTAATGGAAGAGCTAGTAAGTGTCGTTAATGCTAAGGATGGCGTAGCTTGGGTAGAAAAAGAACGTCAGACTCAGTGTGGAGGCTGTTCTGTGCGTCATGGTTGCGGTACGGCAACGTTAAGCAAAGTTTTGGGTGTGCGTCGTAGTCGGATTAGAGTCATTGCGCCGTTTCGTGTCAATGCAGGTGACAAGGTGCTGATAAGCCTTAAAGAGTCGTCATTGCTTAAGGCATCGTTTATTAGTTACATGTTACCTTTGTTTGGCTTGTTTTTAGGCGCATTACTTGGACAACTTATTTTTGCCCCCATATTTGGTAGCGAAGGCATCGTTGTAATTCTTGCGATAGTAGGTTTGGCTATAGCGTTATTATGGCTGCGTCGTTTTTCTTTGAAGATTAAAGAAGACCCGAATTATCATCCAGTCATAACTCGAATTGTCGAGCCTGTGGAACCCATAGCTGTTTCTCACTGTCTCACTAGGTGAGTGGTATAGAGGATATTATTTTGGATTCAAAAATTAAACGTTTTATTTTTTCAGCATTTCTTTTAATTGTTATGTCTGTGCCTGCCTTGGCAGGTGCGTCGGTTAAAGGTTTGCCGGACTTTACTGATCTTGTTGAGCAATCGGCACCTGCTGTTGTCAACATTGGTACAACGCAGAAAATTAGTCGCAGTTCTCGTGGTGCACCGCATGGTGGTCTTATTCCAGATCTTCCCGAAAACAGCCCTTTCAATGATTTTTTCAGGCGTTTTCTTGAAGAGGAGGATGGTGACGACGAAGAATCACTAGAAGAACTTCGGCCTCGTTCTCTCGGTTCAGGCTTTATTTTTGATAAATCAGGTTTGGTGTTAACCAATCACCATGTTGTCGAGGGCGCTGACGAAGTTATCGTTAGATTGAGTGATCGTAGAGAATTTGTTGCAGAAGTAATTGGTAGTGACAAACGCAGCGATATTGCTGTTTTGAAGATCGATGCTGATGAAGACCTGCCCGTTGTAAAAATTGGCTCGCCCGATGAATTAGAGGTAGGTGAATGGGTGCTAGCTATCGGTTCACCATTTGGTTTTGATTATACGGTGACAGCCGGTATTGTCAGTGCTAAATCACGCAGTCTACCTAGCGAAAATTACGTGCCGTTCATCCAGACAGATGTCGCTATCAACCCAGGTAATTCTGGTGGCCCTTTATTCAACCTGAAAGGCGAAGTTGTTGGCGTCAATGCTCAAATATTTAGCCGTACTGGTGGTTTTATGGGGCTATCATTTTCAATACCGATTGACCTTGCCATTGAAGTCAGTGATCAATTGCGTGATACCGGTGTCGTCGCCCGAGGTTGGTTAGGAGTATTGATTCAAGATGTGACCCGTGATCTTGCAGAATCGTTTGGTATGGATAAACCTGAAGGTGCTTTGGTATCTCGCGTTTTACCGGATAGTCCAGCGGAGGCAGCAGGTTTTCAGGTGGGCGATATTATCACCAAGTTTGGTAGTCGCAGTTTGCCCGATTCTTCTTCCTTACCACCGGTAGTGGGTCGTGTAAAGGTCGGCAGCCAGGTTAAGGTTCATATCATCCGTGATGGTAAAGCTAAGGTTTTACGCGTGCGTATCGGTGAACTGCCTGGGGAAGCGGAAGCGCGACCAGCGAGTTTGAACAAGCGTCCAAAGAGTGGCATCAAAGATGTGGATCGTATTGGCGTAACGGTATCTGATCTTAGCGACAAGCAACGCGATGAAGCCGAGCTTGATGACTACGGTGTTATTGCCACTGATGTTAACCGTGGCCCAGCTGCACGCGCTGGTGTACGGGAAGGAGATATTATCCTTAAGATTGATCAGGTCAATGTTGAAAGTGCTAAGCAGTTTCGAGATTTGGTCGAGGATATTCCAGATGGTAAGTCTGTGCCCATGTTAGTTCAGCGCAATGGCTCACCAACATTTTTGGCACTGAAGATAGAGGATAAGTAGTCCTCAGCCACCTTTAAAAGCTGGCGATGTCTAAGTTTAGATGTCGCCCATCAGCAATATCGTTTAATATGGGCCCTTTTTCAGGGCCCATAGTCTTTAAATGCAGCACATCCGTAATTTTTCCATCATCGCCCATGTCGATCATGGTAAGTCCACCTTAGCCGATCGGTTTATTCAACTTTGCGGCGGTTTGAGCGAAAGAGAAATGGCCGAGCAAGTTCTAGATTCCATGGATCTAGAGCGAGAGCGAGGCATTACCATCAAAGCGCAAAGTGTTTCACTCGACTATGTCGCCGATGATGGGCAGAAATATTTGCTCAATTTTATTGATACCCCAGGTCACGTTGATTTTTCCTATGAGGTATCACGTTCGCTTGCTGCTTGTGATGGCGCTTTGTTAGTTGTTGATGCAGCACAGGGAGTTGAGGCACAAACCGTCGCAAATTGTTATACCGCTGTTGATCTTGGTCTCGAAGTGATTCCCGTTCTGAACAAAATCGATTTGCCTTCCGCTGAACCCGAGCGGGTAACCAATGAGATCGAAGAAATTGTAGGTATTGCAGCTAATGATGCCTTAAGTGTGAGTGCCAAAACAGGTTTAGGCGTCGAAGAGCTGCTGAACCAGTTGGTTCAGCGTGTTCCACCACCAAGCGGCAAAGCTGAAGCACCATTACAGGCTTTGATTATTGATTCGTGGTTTGATAATTATCTCGGTGTGGTATCGCTGGTGCGGATCGTCAACGGCAGTTTGCGAAAACGCCAGCGCATTAAAGTGATGTCTACAGGGCGTGACTATATTGCTGACAATGTTGGTATATACACGCCAAAAGCTGTCCAACGTGATGTCTTGAATACCGGCGAAGTGGGTTTTGTCATTGCGGGTATAAAGGAGGTTGATGGTGCGCCAGTTGGGGATACATTAACTGATGTCAGTCAACCTGCTAATGAACCGTTACCGGGTTTTCAAACTGTGCAACCACAGGTGTTTGCCGGGTTGTTTCCAATTAGCTCTGATAATTATGAGGACTTAAGAGAAGCCCTAGCAAAGCTGCGTATTAACGATACCGCGCTTTTCTATGAGCCGGAAACCTCACAAGCACTTGGATTCGGTTTCCGTTGTGGTTTTCTCGGTATGCTGCATATGGAAATCGTTCAAGAACGATTAGAACGAGAATATAAGCTTGAGCTTATTACCACGGCGCCGACAGTGATATACGAAGTGACTAAAACGGATGACGCGGTAGTTAAAGTAGACAATCCGGCATTATTACCGCCTGTTAACGAGATCGCGACGCTGGCCGAGCCGATAATATTGGCAAATATTTTGGTTCCGCAGACTCACTTAGGGGCAGTGATCACGCTATGCGTTGAGAAGCGCGGTGTGCAAAAGCGTTTAGAGTATTTAGGCCATCAAGTGGCATTGAGCTATGAGATGCCAATGAATGAAGTGGTGTTAGATTTTTTTGATCGCTTGAAGTCAGTCAGTCGTGGTTACGCATCGCTTGACTACAGTTTTGTTCGTTTTGAACCGGCTGATTTGGTTAAAGTAGATATTTTGATCAACGGTGAAAAAGTGGATGCTTTGTCGACAATTGTTCATCGTGACCAATCCTATCCACGTGGTCGACAGTTGGCAGAAAAAATGAAAGAACTGATTCCACGACAAATGTTTGAAGTTGCTATTCAGGCGACCATTGGTAATCATGTGATTGCTCGGGAAACTGTTAAGGCGTTGCGCAAAAACGTGACAGCTAAATGTTACGGTGGGGATATTACACGTAAGCGTAAATTGCTGGAAAAACAAAAAGAAGGTAAAAAGCGTATGAAGCAGGTAGGCTCGGTGGATAT
>CAYUVE010000028.1:0-16981 GCA_964447985.1 uncultured Thiotrichales bacterium | reverse complement strand
AGTTGTGGTGATATCTGTTCCACGACTATGCGCCATAATATGGATACGCTTTACGGCTTCCGTACGCGCAAGAATACGTATAGTCTCTTTTAAGTGATAAACACTAAACTCACCTGACTCCCTGTCTTTGAGATAACCAAAAACTCCACTGGTGCCAGCAGGCCAAGAATACAAAATAGGGGTGGCCAATCGCCCCGTCGTATGCCAGATATTGGCGAGATACAAAACAACTTCTTCGAAACTATTATTTACACCGTGCACAAAGAGGAACACATCCTCAATATGATTACCCTGCATATATTGCGATAACGTACTTTGCATAGAGAACGTGGCCGCTTCGTAGTTAGCGACAACACCAGGCTTATAACTAATTTCTCCGTTATCGATTGAAAACGGCAAAGGCGTACTCGGAAAACGCGTTATTTCGTTGATATCTTTGATATCTAATACAACCGGCTCGCTATTCGACACGGAAGGGGCTGCTTGCACTAAGTTTTCCCATGATGAATCACCGAACTGTACTCTCACTTCGCCGAAAGCCATCGAGTCAGATCGCATTGAATTATAGAAACTCTCTTTTTTTGTATTCTCTTCGCGCTGTCGATCAGTAACGTAGAAGACCTCTGGTATAGTCGTTGCTAACTGTTTAGGAACATTTTCTAAATAACCCCCAGCCTCCTGCTTATATATATTAGGCGTTTCAACAAGCTCAAACTTATGAACACTGGCACAAGCTGAAATACCAGTGATCAGCATCAAAATCACAAACTTAAGACAATATCTAATCATTTTAGGCTTCTACAATAAGCACTCTGTATATTTATTTATCCGACATTCGTGACTTAAACGTAGACATGCGTTCTTCTGACAACTTATATAACACGTTTTCTTTACTGATTGGAGAAATAAAACTTAGAGAATACGCCATTAAACATAGATCTTGAGAATTATTAGTATCATTAAGGCCATACATTCTATCGCCAACAATTGGATGACCCGCTTCAGATAAATGTCGACGAATTTGATGCTTCCTCCCAGTTTCGATGGAAACATCAAGCAAAGAGCAATCCGTTTCTGGCTGATAATTTACACAACGTGCATGCGTCTTGGCTGCCCGCCCTTCTATATCACTATCAAAAACCTGGTATTCCGGAAAGTGACCACGAACAATGGCTTGATAACGTTTTTCTACATCGCGAGTCTGAAACAACTGAGAAAAATATGCCGCAGACTGTTTAGCGTGAGCAATGATCATCAAACCCGAAGCCGCTCTATCAAGCCGATGCACAACAAAAGCAGGACGTTGCGGCTTTAAGGTTTTTTCAACCCAACGATTAATCGCGCAATGATCTCCCCATTTTGATCCTTGGCTCAACATACCGTAAGGCTTGAACCAAACGCTGTATTGACCCTCGTCCGCAATCAATATCGCCTCATCGGGTTCTTTCGATAATACGGCTTCATCATAATACAAGTGTATTTCGTCACCCGACTTCAAGGCTTTATTGACTCGGCGCAGCCGCTGTGTTTTGCCGCTTCGAGTTAGCCAAACAGCGCCCTTATTCATCGCCAGTTTTAATCTTGACTTACTCAAGTCCGTTGAGCCGGTAAGAATATCGATAGCCGTACTATTAGGCTCATCTACTCGTTGATGAACATCAAATTTCATTTCGAACCATGCTTACCAAGCGTTACAAAACCAGATTATAATTTAGATACATCATAGACCCTAAAAAAACTACTATGCTAAAAATTGCTTATACGATATTAATTCTGCTTAGCATTAGCATAAATACACATGCCGCCACACTACCACAACAAAATGCTGTACCTGGCGGTGTAGCGATTGTTGCCTTACCGGATGATGCCGATTTTACGACAGTAAAATTTGGAAAAAAACGTGTCATGACAGTTGTCGACGGTGATCAATGGTATGCCGTAGTCGGCTTATCACTTAAAACAAAAGCTGGAGAACATACGGTTTCCTACAAAAATAATAACGGCGATGAATCAACTATTAGCTTTGAGGTAACAGGTAAAACTTATCGGGAGCAACGTATCACCCTGAAAAATAAACGCAAGGTCAATCCCTATAAAAACGATCTTGATCGCATTGCCAAGGAAAGAAAATTAATAGGCGCCGCCTTTGCCAAATGGACTAATCGTAGCGATATCAATATGCAATTTGATAAACCGGTTGATGGCCCATTTAGCAGTCCATTTGGGTTAAAACGTTTTTTTAATGATCAACCACGCAACCCACATAGCGGCTTAGATATAGCTGCACCAACAGGCACACCCATAAAAATACCCGCCGATGGCACAGTGGTCGAATCAGGCGATTATTTTTTTAATGGCAATACCGTATTTGTCGATCATGGCCAAGGCTTGATTACTATGTATTGCCATATGGATAGCATCGACGTAAACAATGGTGATGAGTTAAAACGCGGTGATGTCATTGGCACTGTCGGCGAAACAGGCCGTGTTACCGGCGCTCATCTACACTGGAGCGTTAGCCTTAATGGGACACGTGTTGATCCGATGTTGTTTTTAAAAGCCGAACACCGAATATAGAAATAAGCATACCCTTCGACAGGCTCCCTTCGACAGGCTCAGGGGGAACGATAAAAAATGACGAGACTTAAACATAGTCCTTTATAAGCACCCAAACCATCCTAAGCGAATTGAAACGATAGCGGGCCGAATAGTAGGCTCATCAAAAAGAGAGCCAGGAAAAACATCAAAAACCAAGCCCGCTCTACTGCGCCCTGAGTGACTGGCGATAGCGAATCATGAAGAAGTACTCCTGGGGTGAGCTTGTCGACGTATGAGTTTATCGGAGCATGGGTTTATCGAAGTATGAGCCTGTCAAAGCTGGTCGTATAATCGACAAACTACTTCTTCTTAGCGTTTTTCTTAACCCGCTTCATCAAGCGCTTACGCTTATATTCTTGACGTGGAGTTAGCGTATTACGCTTGCCTTTATAAGGGTTGTCATGCGCTTTAAAGTCTATACGTAATGGCGTACCGTGTAGCTTTAAGACTTTACGAAAGCCATTGGATAAATAACGCGCATAGCTATCCGGAACAGAGCCTACCTGGTTACCATGCACGACAATAACGGGTGGATTACGACCACCTTGATGAGCATAACGAAGCTTAATCCTCCGCCCACGTACGATAGGTGGTGCATGTTGGGTAACATGATCTTCCAATATTCGTGTTAGTAAAGGCGTGGCAAAATGCTTCATTGCACTTTCAAACGCCTTATCAACGGAACCAATGAGATCACCAACACCTGTACCATGCAGTGCAGAGATAAAATGGATATCAGCAAAATCGACAAAGGTAAGTTTTCGGCTAAGTGAGTAACGAATAGTTTCACGCTGATCCTGAGATAGATGGTCCCATTTATTCACAGCAATAACTAACGCACGACCCGCGGTAAGGCAATGACCTAGTAAACGAACGTCTTGATCGGTAATATCTTCTTGCGCATCGAGCACAAGTATGACCACGTTACTGTCTTCGATCGCTTTCAAAGCTTTGACGACGCTGAATTTTTCTATCATATCGTCAACACGGCTACGACGCCTAACACCCGCTGTATCAATCAAAGTATAAGACTGCCCGTCGCGCTCAAAAGGTACGGAGATACTATCTCGCGTTGTGCCGGGCATATCACAGGCCACCACCCTATCTTCACCAAGCAAACGATTAATTAGTGTTGATTTACCCACATTAGGTCTACCTACTACAGCTATACGCGGCCCTTGGTTATCATCCTGTTCAGCATCTGCTGGCTCGACGGGAAAGTCTTGTAAAATTGCTGCTAGCAGGTCTTTGACACCCTGACCATGTGCCGCAGATATTACGGATGGCTCGCCAAAACCTAATGACAAAAAATCCGCCACGGTTCTATCATAGGGCAAACCCTCTGTCTTATTAATGACCAAATGTATTGGCTTGCCTCTACGACGCAGTTCCTGCGCGATGGATTCATCAGAGGCATTAAGACCAGCTCGACCGTCAGTGAGAAAACACACCACGTCCGCTTCATCAATTGCATTCCACACTTGATCAAGCATGAGGCCATCGACCCCTTCTTGGTCTCCGCTAATACCGCCAGTATCGATAACGATAAAACCATGATCATGATACTGCCCAACACCATAAATGCGATCACGTGTTAGGCCTGGCTGATCCGCAACCAAAGCATCTCGTGTGCGTGTTAAGCGATTAAATAATGTCGACTTACCAACATTAGGTGTACCCACTAGGGCGATAACAGGTTTCATGGAAGGCAGTGTATCAAATGGCTCTTATTGACGAGCTAAGAGGGTTTATCTAACTTGGTGAACGTAGTTCGACAGCATTAATACTGCCGTTCTTACCCAAAACATATAAAACGTCTTCAACAACAACAGGGGTGCTTAATACACCTTTACCACCTACTCGACGTCGTGACACAAAGGTACCATCGGCCTTACTCAACCAATGGATATAACCGTCAAAATCACCGACAACAACATAATCGCCATGTAGGGCTGGCCCAGTAATCGATCGACGCAGCAGCTTATCAACGGTCCATAACGTTGCACCGGTAACTTTATCTAAAGCCCATACCTTATCTTCGGCATCACTTACATATAAGGCCTGATCATCAATAGCAATGCCAGCATAAGATGACATATCACGCGTCCAGACAGGTCTGCCATTTTCAAGATTAAGCGCAGAAACTCTACCCTGGTACGTGGCAACAAAGACCTTGTTATCACTGATAGCAAGATCGCTATCGACATCAACAATACGTTCTAGCTCAGTACGACCCTGCGGCACGCCTGCTGCAACAGTCCACAGTAATTTACCATCTTTTATATCAAGCATATCGAGATGGCCACTGGCGAACCCTGACAAGACTCGATCCCCCAAGGGGACAGGCGCACTACCACCCTGCAGTATTAAAGCCGGGGTCTGCCGTTGATGCGTCCAGATACGCTGACCATCGTCGCTACGATGTCCGTAGAGGTGACCGTCAGCGGTACGCACTACGACCACGTCATTATCTTCTTTAGGCGCGGAGAGGACTTCGCTAGCCACATTAGCCTGCCAAACCACTTCTCCTGTTTCACGACTCAGTGCAAGCAGCTGACCCTCGTAGCTACCTACGTAAACTTGACTTGCACCAACCCCTATGCCGCCACTGAGCCGTTGCTTAGTATTAACTCGCCACAGTTTTTTGCCTTTTTCTTTAGAAAAGGCCGCTACATAACCCTCTTCACTGGCGGCATAAACAACATCCGTTACGACATCGATTTTCAGTCTGGCAAAACTTTTCTTTGATTTCGCGGGCAAAGATGTCGACCAAAGCTTTTTCGTATCAACACTTTGTTCTATTTTGCTTAACGGTGTAGGCGGATCTAGTTTTTTACTTTTACCACAAGCAACTAGTGTGCTAACTAAAGATAATGCAGTGAGTATTGTTAGAAAAATCCTCAACTGCTTGCACCTTCATCTTTAGACACATCACTTTCTACTTCGACCTCACCTAAACTATCTAGCTTCATACGTAGCTGTTGACCACTAGCCAATGCCGTGGGGTCTTCCAAAGCACTTTGATAAGCGGCACGAGCCTGTTCAAGCTTACCTTGCGCTAAGTAGATGTCACCTTGTAGCTCTTGATAATGCGGTTTAAAACTATCACTACCTGTTGAGATAAGCGCTAAGGCCTTATCATGGTTTGATTCGCTGACGAGAATACGCGCCAATCTCAAACGCGCGATATCATCAAGCCCTTCAAGTGATGGCTTATCAATGACGGATTGCAATACTTGTTTTGCTTGTTCAATATCACCGCTATCAACAGCAGCTTTAGCTTTGACTAGTGCCGCAAAATCAGCCTGACTATTACCACTAAATTCAGCGACGATTTGGTCAGCCTTATCAATGACGCTATCATCATCGCCAACATTAAGCTCATTCAATAACAAAGACAGTTCTGCCGAAGCCGCCTCAGACTGCTGTTGCTTATGGTCAAACCAGGCACGGCCACCAAATAGGACAGCGATACCCACAACAAAACCGACAATAGTGACAGTGCCGTTTTCATTCCACCATTTTTTTAGTGCTTCAAGCTGTTCGTCTTCACCGGGATGCGTTGCCACCGGAATCTCCTTAGTTCATTTCTCCGCAACCTGCGCGGGTTATATTAAATACTCTTTCAGCAACTCAGCTGCTGCTGACTGTGCGATTTGTTCTTGTGCTCTCTCTTCGCGCAGAAACTTTACTCCTACCGTCGAAGCAGCCATCTCGTCTTCTCCAAGTATCAGCGCTATTTGAGCGCCCGACTTATCTGCGCGCTTCATCTGGCTCTTAAAACTACCACCGCCACATAGACTTTGGACACGCAAAGCTGGCAAAGCTTCTCGCAACTGTTCCGCAAAGGCTAAACCGCCACTTTGTGCGGCTTCCCCGACCATAACTACGCAAGCATCAAGCTGATGAACCGCAGGATCTTCGCTATACAACTGTACCAGCTCAAGTAACCGTTCTAAGCCAATAGCAAAACCCACTGCCGTGGTATCGCGCCCACCAAGTTGACCAACCAAACCATCATAGCGTCCGCCAGCACATACTGTACCTTGAGCGCCAAGCTGATCAGTCACCCATTCAAATACGGTGGCGTTATAGTAATCTAAACCACGCACAAGACGTGTATTAACGACATATTCTATCCCAACGCTATCGAGCATTAGCTTAAACTGCTCAAAATGTTGTATAGATTCCTCGCCTAGCGCGTCAATCAACTGTGGCGCATTCTCGATGAGCCCCTGCATGTCTGGGTTCTTACTATCGAGAATCCGCAGAGGATTGGTATCCATACGTCGCAAGGCATCATCATCAAGTTTATCTTTATGGTCACGCCAGTATTGCGTTAACAGCTGACGATATTGACCACGCTCTTCGCTTGAACCTAGGGAATTGATTTGCAGTTCTAAGTCTTTGATTCCCAGTTCTTGCCATAAGCGGGCACTAAGCATAATAAGCTCAGCATCGATATCCGGTCCCGCCATCCCATAGGTCTCAACACCTAGTTGATGAAACTGTCGGTAACGACCCTTTTGCGGACGCTCATGGCGAAACATCGGTCCGGCATACCACAGACGTTGCATTTGATTATGCAACAAACCATTTTCAATCGCGGCCCGAACACAACCGGCTGTACCCTCAGGCCGTAGCGATAAGCTATCGCCGTTACGGTCTTCAAAGGTATACATTTCTTTTTCAACGATGTCGGTAACTTCACCGACCGCGCGTTTAAATAATTCTGTTTTTTCGACAATAGGCAAGCGAACTTGCTGATAGCCATAGCGCGTCATTATGCGCACAAGCGTTGCCTCTAGATCAAGCCACGATGCACTTGTCTCAGGCAGAATATCATTCATTCCGCGTATAGCTTGAAGTTGTTTTGCCACGATAACCTTGTTGTAATATTATTCTAAATGGAACTATTGATTAGCCCAGAAGTGTTTAAATTCTTTTGCTTCCTTGCTATCGGGGTAATTTCTGTAAAGCGTTTTCGCATATTCGCGCACTTCCTCTTCATTACCCAGCGCTTTCTCTATACGAATCGCCAACCACAATGATGGCGCATTGATAGGTGCAACGGAAAAATAGCGCTGTATAAAACCGCGCGCTTGAAAATACTCACTGGCCTCGTTACTTAAGTCCGCTAACTGGTATAAGGAGCGAGCACGCCGACCGTTATATTCAATCGCTTGTCTAAAACGCTGCGTGGCCAATACATCATCACCCGCTTTACGCGCACAGATACCTGCATTCTCTAGGGCTTCATCGGGAGCACGATAAAACTGATCCGCTGCCACTTCAACAAAGTACTCATCTGCTTCCGCATATTGACCTCTATCACAAAGGTATACGCCATAATTGTTTTTCACAGAAGAATCTTTAGGTGCTAATTTAAGTGCTTTCTTAAAATGCTCATCGGCACGTGCATATTGTTCTAACTGTCGATAAGCTTCCGCGGCATAATGATGCGCATCGGCAAGTCGCGGGTTGAGTTCTATAGCACGTTTTAAATTATCTATAGCAAGCTGAGGCCGTCCTTGCTGCAAGTAACCCAAACCTAAGCGAACATTAATTTCTGCAGCACTTTCGCCACCACTGCTACTGCCGTTGCCGGTTGTACCAGCGCACGCGGTGCAAAGTAGAGCTAAAACAATCAAACCATACAGACGAAACATACTAGCCCCTCGCGTGCTGCGCTACGCGCTTTTGTTGTCGCCGAGTCTTATCAATAAAATCGCCAGCCAATTGACCACAAGCGCCATCGATATCATCACCACGTGTCTTACGTGTAATCGTTACTAAACCGGCCTTGACCAGCACATCTCTAAAACGATCGATCACGACCTTTGACGAACGTTTATATTGCGACTGAGGAAATGGGTTAAACGGAATCAAATTAACTTTTGCCTGACGCCCTTCTAATAATCTTACTAATTGTTTAGCGTGCTGAGTACTATCGTTTACACCTTCAAGCATCACGTACTCATATGTCACTTTTTTACGTGGTGAATCCGACACATAGTCATCACAAACCGATAATAATTCTTCTATAGGATATTTTTTATTCAGTGGCACTAACTCATTGCGCAACTCATCATTTGGCGCGTGTAAAGATACCGCCAGACTCACATCCGCCATCTCACGCAAACGCTTCATAGCCGGTATAACACCTGAGGTACTAAGGGTGACACGACGCTTAGACAAACCATAAGCGTCATCGTCTAACATGATACTGATTGCAGACATCACATTATCAAAATTCAACAGAGGCTCGCCCATCCCCATCAAAACGATATTACTGATTTTACTATGACCATGGCCGGCAAACCCCAAAGACTTATGAGCCAACCAAATTTGCGCAATAATTTCAGCAACGCTTAAATTACGATTGAAACCTTGATAGCCGGTTGCACAAAAACTACATTCCAGGGCACAACCCACCTGCGAAGAAATACACAAGGTACCGCGATCGGTCTCAGGTATAAAAACCGTCTCAATACAATTACCACCATCAAGACGCAATAACCATTTATAGGTGCCATCTTCGGAAATATTCTCTGACAGCATTTCAGGTAAACAAACTTCAGCAATATCTTGCAAAGACGCACGCAAAGATTTATTGAGATCGGTCATCTCATCAAAATCAATGATGCCACGCTGGTGAACCCATTTCATCACCTGGCTAGCACGAAACGAGCGCTCACCTATTTGCTCAAACCAAGCGATCAAAGCCGCTTGGTCTAAGCCAAGTAGGTTGATTTTATTGCCTAAGCTCTCAGCCATTAACGGGTACGAGGGCAAAGCTCCTCGTCAGAGAAGAAAAACGCGATTTCTTCTTTCGCTGTATCGGGACCATCAGACCCATGACAGGCATTCTCATCAATACTGTCAGCAAAATCGGCACGAATAGTCCCTGCGGCAGCTTCTTTCGGGTTAGTCGCACCCATCACCTCACGGTGCTTAGCAATAGCGTCTTCGCCTTCTAGCACTTGTACCATTACTGGGCCGGAGGTCATAAAGCTGACTAAATCAGCATAAAACGGACGCTCTTTGTGTACTGCATAAAATTCACCCGCACGCGCTTCGCTCAAATGAAGCATTTTTGCTGCTACGATGCGTAACCCAGCCTTCTCAAAACGGCTATAAATCTCGCCTATAACATTTTTGGCCACGGCATCGGGCTTGATGATAGACAAGGTTCGTTCAGTCGACATACAAAAACTCCTGAAATTTCAAAAGGTTAATAGAAAAAACCCGCCACGAGAAACGGCGGGTTATAGATATAGTCTGTTTCGGGGCCTATTCTAAAGAATGGGCGAAGACACGGCAATGCAAACAAGCACTTAGCGTGGCCTAAATAGAGCTAGAACAACCAGATCATTGGCACCAAGGCAACGCTGAGGGCTCCGACTAAAATCGTAATCGGAACACCGATACGAATATAGTCGGCAAAACGATAACCACCAGGCCCGTAAACCATGAGATTAGTTTGATAACCAATGGGCGTGGCATAACTGGCTGATGCCGCCACCATAATGGTAATAACAAAAGGCATAAAATCAACGCCCATGGTATTCGCTACTGATATTGCAATAGGAAACATCAGTACTGCAGCGGCGTTATTAGAAATCATAGCCGTAAACAGCGCCGTCAAAAAATAAATAATAGCTAATGCAACCCAAGGCACGGTGGAAATACCAAGCAAGCTATTAGCAATGGCTTCCGCCGCCCCGGTTGCATAGACAGCTTCACCCAGCCCTAGCGCTGCGGCAATGACAATCAACACTTGCCAATCTACCGCACGCCTCGCAATTCGACCGCTAGTACACTTTGCTAACAACATTAAGCCCGCTGCTAGCAAGGATGCTTCAAGCATGCTTAATATGCCAAACGTTGCCAACACGACCATGAGAACTAATATAAGCAAGGCAAGAATAGCGCGATCATGCCTCATTGGCGTGGAATCATGCAGCTGACTAACAAGCAAAAAATTGCGAGAGTTCTTTTGTGACACAGCGAAAGATGGATGCGCTTCGATAAGCAAGGTATCACCCGCACGTAACACAATATCACCCAACTTTTGGCGCAAATGCTCGCCATTACGCGCTACTGCGATCACCGCCGCATCAAACACGCTGCGAAACCTTGCTTCACGAATGCTTTTACCCACCATGGTACAGGTATCTGAGACCACGGCCTCGATTAAACACCGGTCTCGACGTGGCGCATTAAGTTTAAATATTTGGTCAGTAGCCGGAACCAAACCACGTATTTTTTGCAAATCAACAACCGAGTCAACGACCCCTGCAAAAACCAAACGATCGTTATCATGCAAACGTTCGTGCGGCGAGACAGCCGGTAAAATATCGCCATTGCGCTCGATCTCTATCAGGAAAACCCCTGGCAAGCCACGCAGATCAGCTTGCTCGATAGTCTGTCCAACTAGCGGGCTGCCTGCCTCGACAATCATTTCCACCGTGTATTGGCGCACATCATCAAACTGACTCATTGGTGGCAAACGATTCGGTAAAAACCGCTGCCCAAAAAACAGTATAAACAAACACACTAGAATAACTGTCGGAACACCAATCCACGCCAGCTCAAACATACCTATTCCACTTTGACCCGTTGCATCGATGACCAAACCGTTAACAACCAGGTTTGTACTAGTACCAATCAGCGTGCACGTACCGCCCGCTATGGCAGCATAACTTAGAGGAATCATCAATTTTGAAGCAGAGATCTTCATGCGTCGCGCCCAGTCACTGACGGCAGGAATCATCATGGCCACAACGGGCGTGTTATTCAGAAAAGCACTGAGCAAGGCAACTGGGGCCATCATTCTCAGCTGCGCACCGGTTAGTGAATTGGGTCGACCGAGCAGATGTTGCACTATCCAACCCAAACCGCCAGTTTCTCGCATACCATTGACAACAATATACAGGGCGCCAACTGTTACAACCCCTTGGTTAGCGAGGCCGCCCAAGGCTTGGTCCGGCGAGATGATGCCCAGCATAAGAAGTAGAGACACGCCACCCACCAAAACGATATCGGGCGATGTGCGGCTAAACGCCAACACTCCAAAGCAAAGTGCGACTACCGCTAATGTAATAATGGCGTCAAGTGACACGCGGGTGCTCTCTAAGAAATATTGCTCTAATTTACACCAAACCTTAGCGGCAGGTGTAGTTCACCCTTAATCTACGGAGGTTTTTTAAGTTGATCGAAGAATTTTGAGCGAATTACTAGAGTCTAGCTAACGCTAAAACTTTCACCACATCCACATTCGTCGGTAACATTGGGGTTACGGAATTTAAAGCTTTTATTCAGCCCTTCAGAAACGTAATCAAGCTCAATCCCTTCAAGCATGGGCAGACTTTGCGCGTCAACAATGACTGAAACACCATGTTGAGAAAACACGCTGTCATTTTCACCACGTTCATCGGCAAAATCCAATACGTAGGCAAAACCTGCGCAACCATTCTTTTTAGTTGCTAGACGCAGACCAATACCCGAACCACGCTCTTCTAACATGCGTTTAATGTGTTTAGCCGCTGATTCGGTTAAGCTTACTGACATTATTCAATCCTAGTTCTTTACCACGCTACGGAAGCCATTTGCTGGCTCAACATACGTAGCTCTTTAATCGCAAAAATAAATTCTTCACATTCGGCTCGAGTACTTTCCTTACCTAAACTAATGCGCAAAGTACTATGGGCCAAATCTTCATTTAACTTCATGGCACTTAACACATGACTCGGCCCGATATCACTGCTGGCACAAGCAGAACCACTTGATAAGGCGAAACCCCTAGCATCCATATTCATCAGCAAGGTTTCACCTTCTATACCTGGCAAAGCAATCAGCAAAGTATTCGGCAATCTCTGTGCAGACTCTGAAATAATGTGGACGCCATCAATACTTTTCAATGCCGATTCTAAGTACTGACTTAGAGAGAGCATATGGCTTCGGCGATCATCTAGCTGCTTTTCAGCCAGTTCTGCGGCGACGCCGAAACCGATTATTCCAGCAACATTTTCAGTACCCGAACGCCAGCCCTTCTCATGTCCACCGCCAAGTAGCATTGGTGGAATATCAAGCGCCTTATCAATAATAAGAGCACCAACCCCCTTGGGACCGTATATTTTATGCGATGAAATACTCATAAGGTGGACTCCGCTGGCATTAAAACTCACCGGAATTTTCCCAACAGCTTGTACCGCATCACTATGCACGATCACGCCTTGCTCGCGCGCCAATTTTGCTAGCTCGCTAACAGGCTGTATCGCACCCGTCTCATTATTTGCCATCATGCAAGATAATAAGGCTGGTTTATCTCCAAGCATTGTTTTTGCTGAAGGCATAGATAACACACCGTTATCATCAACTGGCAGCAAATCTAACTGCCAACCTCTCAACTGCCAAAGTTTCGCTACTTCAAGCACCGAAGGATGCTCAATAGCGCTAACCAGTAGCAAACCCGGCCGATAATTTGAGAGCAAATTAAACGCTAAGTTATTCGCTTCTGTACCGCCACTGGTAAAAATAACTTGTGTAGGGTGCGCACCCACCAGTGCAGCAACCTGCTCACGCGCCGTATCAATTGCCGCGCGAACAATACGACCAGGGGAATGTATGCTTGAAGGATTACCATGGCGCTCAGTCAGGTAAGGCAACATCGCCTCAAGCGCCGCGCCTTCTAAAGGCGTCGTGGCATTATGATCAAAATAAACAGTCAAGCAGCAGCTTCAAACCTAGGCAATAGACTTCTTAACATCTGAAAGCTGAACGTAATGCGATTTCAGCATTCTGTCTTGGCGTGCTGCAACCGATCTAACAGTCTGTCGTTGAACTAGCTCGCCTAGACTGATATTGCTCAAAAAACGAAAGATTTGATCGCTTAAGTCTGCCCACAAATCATGCGTTAAACATGGCTCGCCTTGTTGGCAATCGGCAGCACCACCACAACGCGTTGCATCGATTTCTTCGTCAATCGCATTAAGCACATCGCTGACAGCAATATCCATAGGGTCGATAGCCAAGCGATACCCTCCGCCGGGGCCACGCGCGCTCTCAACCAGGTTTTTACGCCGCAGCTTGGCAAACAACTGCTCCAAGTATGATAAGGAGACTTCTTGTCGCTTGGAAATATCGGCTAATGGTATAGGACCACTTTCGGTGTGAAGTGCAAGATCTAACATTGCTGTCACCGCATAGCGGCCTTTGGTAGTTAATTTCATATCAGCTGACCCCATCGACACTGACTCGAGACGATGACATACCTGACTAAAACAGTCAAGATTAGTTCCCTTACTTAAACTTTCTTAGCTTTCTCGACTGCGCTAAGTACGCCTCTGAGGATATTAATATCTTGCTTATCTGGTTGCGCCTTAGTAAACAATCGTCGTAAACGTCGCATGATATGCCCAGGCTGCTTAGGATCGAGAAAGCCTACATCGGTTATAACACGCTCTAAATGCTCGAAGTAACGTTCTACATCCTCCACTGGCGCAGGCAAGCTCCCTATCTTCGCAGGCGATGCTCCCGCAGCCGCCATTCGGGTTTCGTAACACATGATCTGAACAGCCGCAGCGAGATTTAATGAAGGATATTCTGGATTGGCATCAATCGTCACATGGTAGTGACAACGCTCAAGCTCATCGTTTGTTAAGCCTGAATGTTCGCGACCAAACACGAAAGCAATCTCAGAATCGTGCTCCGCACTAAACTGCGCACATTGTCGTGGCGACATTTGTGGCCAGGCTATCGTCCGTTCACGTGCACTGAGACCAAATACGGTATGACAGTCTGCAAGCGCCTTATCCAGCGTATCGCAGACTATGGCCTTAGCTAATAAATCGTCCGCACCCGACGCCATAGCCGTCGCCTCAGTATGAGGAAATAACTTAGGTTCAACCAAGCAGAGCTTGCTCAAGCCCATGGTTTTCATTGCTCTCGCCGTTGCCCCAATATTTCCTGGGTGGCTGGTAGCAATCAAAACAATACGAATTCTGTCAGTGATTTCAGACAAGATAAAACGAAATAAGATGATTAGTTAATGCGGTGGTAGAATACCACACGCCGCGCGACTCAGCGCCTTGCCCGATTTTTCAAAACCAGAAGGAAACCATTCATGCACCCGATGTTGAATATTGCTGTTCGCGCTGCGCGCCGTGCGGGTGACATCATTAGTCGTTCTATGGACAAACTCGATAGCCTCGACGTTATCACTAAAGGTCCTAATGATTTTGTCAGTTCTGTTGATGAAGCGGCAGAAGCAGCTATCATTGACACTATTAAACAAGCCTATCCCGATCATCAGATCATGGCTGAGGAAAGTGGCAACCAGGGAGATAACGATTATCTCTGGATCATTGACCCTTTAGACGGAACAACTAACTTCCTGCATGGCTTTCCTCAGTTTGCGGTATCTATCGCATTAAAACATCAAGGCAAGATTAAGCAAGACGTCATTTACGATCCTGTAAGCCAAGAGCTATTTACTGCTAGCCGCGGTGCTGGAGCACAACTTAATAGTCGCCGTATTCGCGTGAGTCAGCGCAAAGATCTCGATGGCTCGCTTATAGGTACAGGTTTTCCTTTTCGTGCTGACCAGGACTTAGAAAAATACATCGATACCTTTCGCGCTATAGCACCTAAGACAGCAGGAATTCGCCGTGCCGGATCGGCGGCTTTAGATTTAGCCTACGTCGCAGCCGGACGCCTTGATGGTTTTTGGGAATTTGGCCTAAAACCCTGGGACATTGCTGCTGGCGCCTTACTAATCGAAGAAGCAGGTGGTCTTGTCGGTGACATGCAAGGCGGAAATTCTCATTTTGAAAGTGGTAACTTAGTTTGCGGAAACCCTAAAGTTTTCAAAGCTTTACTACAAACTCTGCGCCCACATATCAAGCCTTAGCCAATAAAATCAAATACTTAGCAAAAAGAAAAATGTGACGAGATCGACACATTTAGCATCAAGTTTTGTCCATGTTTTTCCGACAATAAGGGTGACAAAAATTTGGAGCAACCATGTCAGAAAAGAACAATAATACGGGCTTCGGGGATAGAGCACAGGAGATGTTAATGCTCGACATGCTTGATGGCATGCACGAGTTCTTCACTCAAGCAGCTTATCATTCATCGATGGCCAATAGTTTTGAAATATTGTCTGATGAAGGAGAAAAAGACGTAGTAAATAGCGACTCCGAAACCTGCGAGGATAGCAGTGCCGAAGTCATATCGTTTAGCGAAGCGCGCGCAAGACGCCTCATCGATAAATCATTAGAAAAAAACCGGATTGGGTACCAATCTCGAATTAAAAGTTAAATCTCTGTTAAAAATCTTGACCGTCCTGGGTCACGCGGCCGACATCGGAAGTCGGCCAAAACTCAAAATCACAACTTGACAGTACTTAAACGTGGCGCAATTATGCGCAAAGCTTAATAAACCGTTTTGCGTAAATATAAGACCACGATGACGAGCAATATCCCTCTATTACTAGAACCCGAAGCACTGCAGGAAATTATAGGCGAAGAAAGCCTTTTGATTGTCGATCTTTCACCAAACGAACACTACAACAGTTTTCATATCCCCGGCGCGGTTTCTTTAGAGTACAGCGAGATCGTTGCATCACAAGCTCCGGTTATGGGTTTACTCCCGGATGCAGAACATCTAAACAAAGTGCTTTCAACGATAGGATTAACAAAAGATCACCATGTAGTGGCCTACGACAATGAAAACAGTGGCAAGGCGAGCAGACTATTGTGGACCTTGGATTGTATGGGCCACCCTCACTTCTCCTTGCTTAACGGCGGACTCACAGCATGGAATAGCTTAGGCCTACCAACCAATAATCAAAACGTTAGTAGCCAAACAACTGAGTATCAAACCGTCATCAAAGATGATTGCATCGCCAATAAAGACTATATTCTCAATCACCTTGATAATCCTAAAGTCATACTACTTGATACGAGAACAGCTGGCGAATACGCGGGCGAAGTCGTGCGCGCCGCGCGCGGTGGCCATATTCCCGGTGCAATCAATGTTAATTGGACCGATGCCATCGATATGGAAAACAACCTTAAGCTAAAACCAGAAAATGTATTACATAAGCTTTACGAATCGGCGGGCGTCACACCAGATAAAGAAATCATTACCTATTGCCAAACACATCATCGCTCCGCCCATAGCTACATCGTGCTGAAAAGCCTTGGCTACACGAATATCAAAGGCTATCACGGTGCCTGGTCGGAATGGGGTAATGATGCGAATACACCCATAGAAACTTAAACCAGCCAAATCGAATCGGCAAAGCAACACCAAATTCCGCTATGATTAGTCGCCATGGCCAGTACCGACTTTTCATCACACACACCTATGATGCGAA
>CAYUVE010000027.1:0-17177 GCA_964447985.1 uncultured Thiotrichales bacterium | reverse complement strand
GAGCATGTTTTAGCCACGCAATGTTTGATTCAAAAGAAATCAAAAAATATGCGGGTCAATGTTGATGGGAAGATTCCCTTCGGCGTGACGGCAAAAGATATTGTCTTGGCGATTATCGGTGAGATCGGTACTGCCGGTGGTACGGGTTATACCATCGAGTTTGCTGGTTCGGCGATTCGTGAGCTTTCTATTGAAGGCCGTATGACAGTTTGCAATATGACTATCGAAGCCGGGGCGCGTGCCGGTATCGTCGCGGTAGATGATAAGACCATTGAATATGTTAAAGGCCGTCCGTTTTCTCCTAAGGGTGAAGATTGGGATAAGGCCGTCGTCGCTTGGGCAGACTTACATAGTGATGACGATGCCGTGTTTGATCGTGAAGTGACCTTGAATGCCGAAGACATTGAGCCGCAAGTGACCTGGGGGACTTCGCCTGAAATGGTCGCGCCGATTAGTGCCAGTGTGCCGAACCCGCAAGATGAAGCGGATAGCGTGAAGCGTACAGGTATGGAGAGGGCTCTGGAGTATATTGGTTTGGCAGCGAATACACCGTTGACGGATATTGCCGTGGATAAGGTGTTTATTGGTTCTTGTACTAATTCCCGTATTGAGGATTTACGCTCTGCGGCAAAAGTAGCCGAGGGTCGTAAGGTGGCGGACAACGTTAAGTTGGCCATGGTAGTACCGGGTTCTGGTTTGGTGAAAAAACAGGCAGAAGAAGAAGGTCTGGATAAGATCTTTACTGCTGCGGGTTTCGAATGGCGTGAGCCTGGCTGTTCTATGTGTTTGGCGATGAATGCCGATCGCTTAGAGCCGGGCGAGCGTTGCGCGTCGACCTCGAACCGTAATTTTGAAGGTCGCCAAGGCCAAGGTGGCCGTACACATTTAGTTAGCCCACAAATGGCGGCGGCGGCGGCGGTTAACGGTCATTTTGTCGATGTGCGTAGTCTGGCGGGTAGAGAGGGTAAAGGCTAATGCAAGCATTTACACAACATAAAGGTTTGGTTGTACCTTTAGATCGCCCTAATGTCGATACCGATGCCATTATCCCTAAGCAGTTTTTAAAGTCGATTAAGCGTAGCGGTTTTGGTGTGAACTTATTTGACGAGTGGCGTTATCTTGACCATGGTGAGCCGGGGCAAGATGTTTCAACTCGGCCGCTTAACCCTGACTTTGTTTTAAACCAAGAGCGTTATCAAGGTGCCAGTGTTTTACTGGCGCGCGATAATTTTGGTTGTGGCTCGTCACGCGAGCATGCACCGTGGGCTTTGGAAGACTACGGTTTTCGTAGCATTATCGCCCCGAGTTTTGCCGATATCTTTTTTAATAACTGTTTTAAAAACGGTTTGCTACCCATTGTGCTATCCGCCGAGATTGTCGATGGCTTGTTTAAGCAAGTTGCATCAAGCGAGGCTTATGAGCTTGATATTGATCTTGACGCGCAAACTGTGACCACACCTAATGGTGAGCAATTTGGTTTTGAGATTGATGCTTTTCGTAAGCATTGTTTGCTTAACGGCCTTGATGATATTGGTTTGACGTTGCAGCATGTCGATGCGATTAAGGCGTTTGAGTCTAAACATCAGGCATCGTCGCCTTGGTTGTTTTCTGAATAGTATTTCCTGATTTAAAGAGTTTTTTATGAGTAAGGTATTAGTGTTGCCAGGTGATGGCATTGGTCCTGAGATAGTTGCGCAAGCGACAAGAGTTTTAGATCGCGTTACCGAGCGTTTTTCGCTTGATATTAGTGTCGAAGAAGCGCTGGTAGGCGGTGCGGCCTATGATGCAGCGGGGCATCCTTTACCTGAGGACACCTTAGCCAAGGCCAAAGACTGTGATGCGATATTGCTAGGTGCTGTCGGCGGTAAGCAATGGGAGTCGCTGGATATCTCGGTGCGGCCTGAGAAAGGTTTATTAGGTTTACGTTCCGAGTTGGAATTATTCGCTAATCTGCGTCCCGCTTTGCTTTATCCGCAGTTGGCCGATGCCTCATCGCTAAAACCAGAGTTAGTTGCTGGTTTGGATATTATGATTGTACGCGAGCTGACCGGCGGGATTTATTTTGGCCAACCGCGTGGTATCCGCACCTTAGATAATGGTGAACGCGAAGGTTATAACACCTTGGTTTATTCTGAGTCAGAAATCACCCGTATTGGCCGTATTGCCTTTGAGACGGCGCAACGTCGAGGTGGTCGCTTATGTTCGGTGGATAAGGCAAATGTGCTTGAGTGCACAGAATTATGGCGTGAAGTCATGACATCCTTGGCGTCTGACTATCCTGACGTCAGCCTTAGTCATATGTATGTAGATAATGCGGCCATGCAACTTGTGCGCGAACCTAAACAGTTTGACGTGATTGTTACGACCAATATGTTTGGCGATATTCTTTCTGATTGCGCAGCGATGTTAACGGGTTCTATTGGTATGCTGCCTTCGGCATCCTTAGATGCCAACGGTAAAGGTATGTATGAACCGATTCATGGTTCGGCGCCTGATATTGCGGGGCAAGGCATTGCTAATCCTCTTGCCACCATTCTTTCGGTAGCGATGATGTTGCGCCACAGCTTTGATCAAAAAGAAGCGGCGGCGGCGATTGAAAATGCGATTAACTCTGTGCTTGATGCAGGACTACGTACTGGCGATATTATGTCACCCGGAATGCAGCAGGTATCTACCCAAGAAATGGGTGATGCTGTGGTCGCTAAGCTTTAGTATTTATATAAGGTAGTTAGGTTTAAGAATATGTCGAATAAGGTGTTTGATGTTGCGGTAGTCGGCGCAACAGGTAATGTCGGTAGAGCGATGATGAGCATACTGGAAGAACGAGATTTTCCAGTGGGCCGTTTATATCCTCTGGCCAGTGCGCGTTCTGCGGGCTCTGTTGTCAAGTTTCGTGGCGAAGATGTTGTAGTCGAAGACTTAGCTAAATTTGATTTTTCAAAAGTACAAATCGGTTTATTCTCAGCCGGTGCTAGCGTTTCTGATGTCTATGCGCCTAAGGCGGCAGAGGCGGGTTGTATTGTTATCGATAATACCTCGCGTTTTCGCTACGACGATGAAATTCCTTTGGTGGTGCCTGAGGTAAACCCGCATGCTATCGCCAAGCATGACAATCGCGGCATTATTGCCAACCCTAATTGTTCTACCATTCAGATGATGGTGGCCTTAAAACCGCTTCACGATGAGGCCGGTATTGATCGCATTAATGTCTGTACTTACCAGGCTGTTTCGGGCACCGGTAAGGCGGCAATTGATGAATTAATTGACCAAAGTTCTGATGTTGTGGCAGGAAAAGAGGCTAAATCTGAGGTCTATCCGCGTCAGATCGCCTTTAATGTGCTACCCCATATCGATGTTTTCCAAGAAAACGGCTATACCAAGGAAGAAATGAAAATGGTCTGGGAAACTAAGAAAATCATGGAAGATGACGATATTCGTATTAATCCCACGACTGTCAGGGTGCCTGTTGTGAACGGACACTCCGAAGCGGTGCATATTGAAACGCGCAAAAAAATCAGCGCGGAGCAGGCTAGAGAACTGCTAGAGAAGGCTCCGGGTGTTGTGGTGATGGACGAACGTTGTGATGGTGGTTATCCCACAGCAGCAGTGGATGGTGCGGACAGTGATCCTGTCTATGTTGGTCGTATTCGTGATGATATTTCTCATGAACACGGACTCAACCTTTGGGTAGTCGCGGATAACTTGCGCAAAGGCGCCGCACTTAACAGTGTTCAAATAGCTGAAATTTTGGTAAAAGACTATTTAAACTGATCTCGCTGGGGAGCATGAATCAGTGTAGTCATGCCGTTGATGCTGTACCGGGTCGTGTTATCACGACGATAGTCACTCGCTGAGGCGAAAATAGGGACACGCATGTTAAGAAAACTGATAGTGTTAGTTGTAGTAGGGTTTGCATTACATAGTGCTCAAGCTCTGGCATTGGGTTTGGGCGATATCGAACTAAAGTCTGCCCTTAATCAACCTTTCGATGCCACCATTAAATTAGTATCCAGCGATGAATCCGAGCTAGAAGGTCTGCGCGTTGGTTTAGCATCTAATGCCGATTTCGAGCGAATTGGTGCTGTACGTTCGCCTTTTCTTAATGGTTTGAAATTCGACATAGTTATCCCTGAACGGGGTAAACCTTTTATTAAGGTTAGCTCTACTCAGCCAATAAAAGAGCCCTTTGTTGATTTTATTCTTGAGGCTAACTGGCCTGCCGGACGTTTATTACGGGAATACACCGTATTATTAGACCCACCAACTATTACCACTGAACGTGCTGCGCCAGTACAAGCACCTTCTGTTGGTCGTGCGCCAACGCGACAAGCTGCTCCAGCGCCTGCACCGCGCCGCCAAGTGGAAGAGCGGTCAGAGCCGGCTGGGATTATTCAGCCGACTACCACTGCAAGTGGTGATTTTAGTTCCGGCGATGAGCTGGTTTATGGGCCTGTGAAGTCAACGGATACTTTATGGAATATCGCTGACTCAATGCGACCCAGTGATAATGTCTCTGTGCAGCAGATGATGATTGCGCTGCAAAAACAGAACCCTGAAGCCTTTGGTGATAACAATATCAATAACCTTAAGCGTGGTTCGACCTTAAGTATTAAAGACCAAGATGCTATTACCGAGTTGACACATCGTGAAGCAGTTAACGAGGCAGCGCGTCAATATCAGAATTGGTTAGCGGCGAAAGAAGCACGACGTGCTGCTCGTGGTGATGTGGCAAAACAAGAAGCGGTAACAAGTGAAGCAGAAGCTACTGACTCTAGTACAAGCGTTGCCGAAGGTTCATCAGAAGAGACGACACCGGAAGGTGGCTTACGACTCTTAGCCGATGATGCCTTAGAAGAGGATGCGGCTAGTGAAGGTGGTGTTGCTGATGTTGAAGGTGCCACTAGCGGTGAAATCGATATACTGCGTGAAGAGTTAGAGCTCACTAATTTTGCTGCGGAAGCGGCGCGAGAACAAAACGCTGAGCTACGTGATCGTCTCACTCAACTTGAAGAACAGATTCAGGCGATGCAGCGTGCTCTAGAGTTGAAGGATGACACCTTAACTCAGCTTCAACAAAAGCTCAGCGAAGGCGATACGGCAACAACAGATACTGCAACCGATGGGTCTTCAAACGTCGAGGGTATAGAGACTTTACCATTTGAAGAGCAAGAACCGGCGGAAGTCGTTGAAGAAAATGTTTCACCTATAATTGAAAACGATGTTACTGATGAGGCTTCATCTGAAGCGGGCGGTGTTGCCGAAACGATTGCTGATGATGCAGCAAGCGAGCAGACGTCAGAAGAAGCCGTCGCCTCAGAGCCTGAAGTGGCTGAGCCTGAAGCCGCGGTAGATGATGCTGCTCCAAGCGTTGTCGACAATATTGTTGGTAATGCCAAGGATATTGCTACAGACGTTAAAGAAAGTTTTTCAACTTTCATGGATGATGTGTCTTCTTCTGATTTCTCTTTTGAATCAATAAAAGAAGCCTTGAAGCCAGAAAATATTTTGGCTAGCTATCGTGATAACCCGCTTATCTATCGCATTGTCAGTTGCATTATTCTTGTCTTGCTAATTCTAGGAATTATTGTTCGACGTCGTCGTAATGCGGCAGAGGAAGAGTTTGAAGAGTTCGCAGCACCGACAATGGAGGATGCTGCATCGGAAGAAGAGATCGATGAGATCTCTGATGATGAATTTGGAATTGGAAGCACTGATGACGGTATTGCCGATGTATTGAGTGAAGCGGATGTTTATCTTTCTTATGATAGGCATGATAAGGCTGAGACGATTCTTAAGCATGCTATCGATAATGAGCCAGCGCGGGCAGACTATAAAGCTAAACTGCTAGAGGTCTATCACGCTGCGAAAGATAATGCCGCTTTTGTTGCCGCTGCTGATCGTTTCTACCCGGATCTCAGTGCCGACCAAGCACTTTGGCCAAAAGTGAACCAAATGGGCCTAGATATGGCACCTGATCATCACTTGTTTAAACAAGTCGGTGATGATTCAGCTGAGTTTGACAGCATTGTTGGCTTTGACGAGTTAGATGAACTTGATCAAGTGGAAGACGATATTTCGAGCTCTGATAGTGATGATTACGCTGACATCAATCTTGAAATGGAAGTGTTAACGTCTGATGATGGTCAGGTTGATACTGTTTCTGAAAGTGTAGAGCAAGAGCTAGATCTTTCATCTGATGATGTCATGAGTGAGCTCGAGGATATTTCTGCTGAGGCGGAAGAGCTTTATGATGAAGCCTCTAAAGACTTAGAAACAGAATTTGCCGCAGGTCATATCGATAGTGAAGACCAGGTAGCTGAGGTTGCCGAGGCAGCTAACGAAAATGTCGCTGACGTAGCAGAGCACGCCCCATCAGAATTTGAAGCCGCAACGGCTGAATTAGAACCCTTGGAATCTGCTTCGAGTAGTTCAAGTGGTGACGAATCTCCTTCCTTGCTTGAGCGTGCGATGGACAATGTCAGTGATGATGATCTCAGTCAGAAGTATGGTTCTACAAACCCTGGCGATGATAGCTTGGGCGATCCTATCGGCACCTATGATCCTGATAGCGAATTAAGTGGTAGTGATGATGATTTCGACCCGTCAAGCTTTGATGGGGTCGACGTTAATTCTACCAAGCTTGATTTGGCCAAGGCTTATATTGATATGGGTGATCAAGAAGGAGCACGTAGTATTCTTGGTGAAGTTGTTGCAGAAGGTAGCGAAGAACAAAAGCAGGAAGCCCAGGATCTAATCGATCAATTATAAACCGTAGCTTGGCCCTTATAGGGCCATGTCTTATGATACATAGCTCGCTCGAGCTATGTTGGTCACTATGCACCCGATGATTCGTATTATTTGCTTGTTACTTATGGCAAGTTTTGTTGCCAGCGGTATTCCGGCGTATGTGATCCTTTCTTTAAGCTTATTGATTATTGTCTATGTCGCCGCGCGTTTATCAGTACGTATTTGCTGGGCACAGGCCAAACGTATGCGCTGGTTCTTTTTATCTATTCTGGTGGTTTATTTTTGGTTTACACCCGGTCGGGCGTTTAGTCCCGAATTAGCTAACGTACTTTGGGTGCCAAGTGTCGAGGGTGTCGAACAAGGTTTATTTCGACTATTGTGTCTGGTATTAATTATTGCAGTGGTGAGTGCCGTCTTGCAATCTACATCGCGAGAGCAATTGGTCTCAGCAATATTTTCTTTGCTATGGTGGACAAAATATATCGGATTGTCACCAAAACGATTAGCAGTAAGGATGACCTTAACTTTGGAGTATTTATTGTCTGTGCAAGCGGTCATTGCTGAGGCTAAGCAAAACTTAGAGCCTGCATCGGACTTGCGATCACGAGTCACGAATTTAGCGAATACGACTACCGGTGTATTTATCAGTGTGCATCAGCGCGCTGAACAAGATGAGTTAACAGAAGTGTGTATTGATAAGGCTGAGCCAGTAATGTTTTTGCATTGGCTTTATCCTATCGTGCTTATCGCACTGTATTTTTCTGTCGAAACTATATTTCCTTTTTTAGGATAACGCCTGCAAGTGGTGGTAAACGTAAACTAAGAGAAAATGGTTTGCCATGATGTGAGAGGTGCTGCGCCTCGATGGCATGGCTGCCGACATTGCTGCCGTTATAGTAAGTAGAGTCTGAATTAAATATTTCACGATAAGTGCCCAGTTCAGGTACGCCAAGCTGATAGTGCTCTCTGAGAACAGGCGTGAAGTTTAAGACAACAATCACAAATTCGTCATCACTGCGACGAATATAAGATAGAACAGAATTCGCATTATCGTCACAGCTAATCCATTCAAAGCCGTGGCCTTCAAAGTCGTAATGATGTAAAGCACGCGTGTTGCAATACAATGCGTTAAGGTCACTGACAGCACGTTGTAGACCATTGTGTTGTGGATAGTCTAAAACATACCAATCCAAAACATCCGATTCACTCCACTCAGGACCTTGGCCAAATTCGCTACCCATAAATAAAAGTTTCTTACCAGGGTGAGTAAACATATAGGTGTAAAGCAAACGCAGATTGGCAAACTGTTGCCACTCATCACCTGGCATTTTATAGCGCAAAGACTTTTTACCATGAACAACCTCATCATGGGACAAGGGCAGAATGAAGTTTTCCGTGTAAGCGTAAAGTTGACTGAAGGTAAGAGAATTATGGTGATAGCTACGGTGAACGGGATCTTCCTTCATGTATTCCAGGGTGTCGTTCATCCAGCCCATATTCCATTTCATGCTAAAGCCAAGCCCGCCATCACTGGTGGGTCTTGAAACCTTTGACCATGATGTGGATTCTTCTGCCATGATGAAGGTTCCAGGGTGTAAGGCATGAGTGGTTTCATTAAGCTGACGTAAAAAGTCGATGGCTTCAAGGTTGTGATTGCCGCCGTATTTATTTGGCACCCAATCACCTTCTTCTCGTGAATAGTCTAGATAAAGCATGGACGCGACAGCATCAACACGCAAGCCGTCAAAATGAAACTCCTCTAACCAAAAAGTTGCGCTGGCGAGTAAAAAGTTTTTAACCTCGTTGCGACCGTAGTTAAAGATTAATGTACCCCAATCACGGTGTTCGCCGCGTCTTGGGTCGGCGTGTTCATATAAGGCACTGCCATCATAGCGGGCAAGGCCTTCGCTATTTTTCGGAAAGTGTCCAGGTACCCAGTCGAGTAACACACCGATATTATGACGATGGCAGTAGTCGATGAAATAGCGCAGATCATCAGGTGTGCCAAAGCGACTGGTGGCGGCAAAGTAGCCACTGGGCTGATAGCCCCAGGATGCATCAAGTGGGTGCTCTGTAATGGGTAACAGTTCGATGTGAGTAAAGTTACACGCCTTGGCGTGCTCGACAAGTCTGTGTGCAAGCTCGCGATAGTTAAGAAAGTGATGATTGTTGTCGCGTTGCCAGGAACCCAAATGTACTTCGTATATGGACATGGGTTGGTGCAACCAGTCAGCGTTTTGTCTTTGTGTTATCCATTCATCATCTTGCCAGCCAAACTGATCTTCTCGAAAAACCAATGAAGATGTCGCAGGGCGCATTTCCATCCATTGCGCATAAGGATCAGCTTTTACATGGATATCGCCAGTGTCTCGATTACGAATTTCAAACTTATAAAGTTCGGCTTCGCTGAGACCTGGGATGAACAATTCCCACAGACCGCTGGCGCCACGCACGCGCATTGGGTGGGCGCGTCCATCCCACTGGTTGAAGTCGCCAATAATACTTACGCGTTCTGCACTGGGCGCCCAGGTGGCAAACAATACGCCTTCAATGCCATTGACGGTTTTAATATGCGCGCCTAAAAAACGATAAACGTGCCAGTGTTTGCCTTCGGCAAAAAGGTGAATATCGTAATCGGGAAGCTGTGGTCCGAAGCTATAAGGGTCGTAGGCGCTATATTCATGGTCGTCTGAGCTTATTGAAATCAGTTTGTAATGATCAGGTAATATCGAACCATCGCCGCGCCATTCAAAAATATCGCTATTACCAACTCGCGATAGGGCATGATCTTTATTTTCAACAAATACGGCCTTAGTGTTTGGCTTAAAGGCCCGAACGATAGTTTCGCCTGACTCTGTATGCCGACCTAGCACAGCAAAAGGGTCATGATGGCGCGCTTCAATTAAAGGTTCGATTTGTTTAAGCAGTGCTGACATAGATACGTGGCCGTAGTTTCGCTCAATCAAGATATTTACTCTAGCAGAGGCTGTTTAGCCCATTGTAGCTTTGAGACTATTCTGCTGATATTAGCATAACTATTGCTAATTATTTTTTAACTATTTGTGAGCGAGTTTTTCTTCTTTTGAACGCATTAATAGATTACAATCAAAACTAGATGATTGTTGTATTATTTAAAGCGGAATTTGAGGCTTAAAAAGCGGAATGAACATCAGACAAGAATTGGGTCTGAGAACGCAGTGACCTCAAAGTCAAACGGTTCCGGACGTTTTGTTAGTCGCCTTACACGCGACACACTTGCTCTTATTTTAGCTGGGGGCAGAGGCTCACGGCTCAAGCAATTGACAAGTTGGCGTGCTAAGCCAGCTGTGCCTTTTGGTGGCAAGTTCTGCATTATTGATTTCCCACTTTCTAACTGTCTCAACTCGGGTATTCGTCGTGTTGAGATTATGACTCAATACAAAGCGCATTCTCTTATTCGCCATATTCAGCAAGGGTGGAGTTTTTTGCGCGCCGAGCTCAATGAGTTCGTCGAGTTATTGCCTGCTCAGCAGCGAATCGCAACATCCTGGTATTCTGGTACGGCTGATGCTGTGTATCAGAACCTTGATATTATCAAGGGCCATCAACCTGGTTATGTATTGATTCTCGCAGGTGATCATGTTTATAAAATGGACTATGGTCCGATGATCGCCTATCACGTTGCGCAAGAAGCTGATCTGACCATAGGTTGTATCGAAGTGCCACTTGAGCAGGCTAAAGCATTTGGCGTGCTAAGCGTTGATGCTGATCAGCGAATTACTAAGTTTGTTGAGAAACCTGAGAACCCAGATCCGATACCGGGGCAGTCTGATAAAGCCTTGGTGTCGATGGGTATCTATATTTTTAATGCTGGTTTCTTGTATGAGCAACTTTACCGCGATGCTTACGATACGGGTTCGAGCCATGACTTTGGTAAAGATATTATTCCAGGTGTGATCGAGCGTTACCGCGTAATGAGTTATCCCTTCCGTGACGAAGTGGGGGGGCAAGCTTATTGGCGAGATGTTGGGACCGTGGATTCATTTTGGGCGGCCAATCTTGAGTTAATTGGTATCACACCAGAGTTAAACCTCTATGATGATGAGTGGCCGATTTGGACCTATCAATCGCAATCGCCGCCAGCGAAATTTATCTTCGACGATGAAAATCGACGCGGTATGGCCGTAGACTCTATGGTGTCTGGGGGCTGTATTGTCTCTGGTGCCTCAGTAAAACATTCCTTGTTATTCTCCGACGTAACAATTCTCGCGCACAGCAAGATAGAAGATGCGGTGTTATTACCGAATGTCGAGGTGGGTGAGAGCTGTAAATTACGTAAGGTAGTAATTGACTCCGATTGCGTCATTCCACCAGGAACAGAAATAGGTTATGACTTGGAAAATGATGCCGATAAGTACTATGTTTCTCCTGGGGGTGTTACTTTAGTCACACCTGATATGTTGACATAGTAAATACGGATAGCGAGTCAAATGGAAGACGCACCAAGTAAGCTCAATGTTGTTCTCTATTGGCATATGCATCAGCCTGATTATCGAGACCCTGATGACGGCCATTACCACCTTCCCTGGACATATCTCCATACCATAAAAGATTATGTCGACATGGTAGCCTTGATTGAGGCTAACCCGAATGCTAAGGCAGTGGTTAATTTTGTTCCCACACTGCTTGAGCAAATTGATGATTATGCTCATCAGGTGTTCGACTATATCAATGACGGTAAACCTATTCGTGATACCGTATTAGCAGGCTTTGCTGAGGGCCGTTTACCACAATCTACGGAAGAGCGCTTAGAGTTAGCGCGAGCCTGCTTGCGTGCTAACGAGATGCGCATGATTGATCCATTCCCTGCTTATCGTGAGCTGGCTAAGCTTGTCCGGCAGTTAGAAGGTGCGCCGCATCAATTTACTTATCTCAATGATCAGTTTTTGATTGATCTGCTGGTTTGGTATCACTTAGTGTGGTTAGGTTCAACAGTGCGAAGAGACAACCCCTTAGTCGAGCGATTACTGCAGAAAGGCCATGATTTTGATGAAGAAGATCGGCGCGAGTTGCTGACATTAGTGCATGACTTGATCTGGCATGTGATTGGTCGATACAAAAAATTGGCCGAAAAAGGGCAGATAGAATTATCAATGACGCCGTATGCGCATCCAATCACTCCTTTGTTGTTGGATATTAAGAGCGCGCATGATGCTATGCCAGATGCAGCCTTGCCCAAGGCGGAAAGCTACGCTGGTGGTGAGGCAAGAGCGCGCTGGCATATTGAAGAAGGCTTTAAATCTTTTGAGCATTTTTTCGGTATGCGTCCCGCTGGGTGTTGGCCAGCCGAGGGCAGTGTCAGCGCGGCGACTATAAATTTGTTTTCTGAATATGGTGTGCGCTGGTGTGCCAGTGGTGAAGGCGTATTAAAAGCCAGTCTTCACGCATCGGGTTATGATGCAGGTGGTGATCGACCTAGTGTATTTTCTCAACCTTGTCGTGTTGGTGATGAAGGAAAAACGGTCTGTTTTTTCCGCGATGATGGTTTATCTGACTTAATCGGTTTTACATATTCCGATTGGCATGCGGATGACGCAGTAGGAGACTTTATCAATCATCTAGAAAGCATTGCTGCCAATAAACATCGCCATGGCGAGGAAGTATTAGTGCCTATCATTTTGGATGGTGAGAATGCCTGGGAACATTATCCTGAAAATGGGTATTATTTTTTGAGTGCGCTTTACAAACGGTTAGCGGAGCATCCTGATATTGAGCTAACAACTTTTTCGGAATATCTCGATAACTCACCTGCGGTGACGGTGCTTGATACAATGATCGCGGGTAGCTGGGTTTATGGGTCATTCTCAACCTGGATAGGTGACCCGGCAAAGAATGCAGCTTGGGATTTATTATGTGATGCCAAGCTAGCCGTCGATAACTATATGAAATCGACGACGCCTGAACCAGACAAACAGTATCGAATAGAGCGGCAATTAGCGATATGTGAAGGCTCAGACTGGTGCTGGTGGTTCGGCGATTATAATCCGGGTGATAGTGTCAGTGACTTTGATCGCTTATACCGTTTGCATTTGAAACGCTTATATCAGCTCATAGAGGTGCAACCGCCTGCTGAGTTAAACGTTGTGATTAGCCAGGGTGGGGGCGATGCTGAAGGCGGCGGGACGATGCGCCGCGGTGGCCATGGTAGTACTTAGATGCTTGTCTATTGAGAAGAACAATAATGGACATTCAACGACAATCTGGCATTCTTTTACACCCCACTTCGTTACCGGAGTTTTCTCAGATTGGTTGTCTTGGTAAGCACGCTTACCGTTATATCGACTTTCTGCATGACTGTGGCCAGCAAGTTTGGCAAATGTTACCCATCGGTCCGACGCATGGTGATGGTTCGCCTTATCAACCCTTATCAGCCTATGCGGCTAATCGAAGTTTCATTGACGTTGATGATTTATACGAAAGTGGTTGGTTGAGCAAAGCGGATACTAAAAAAATATCATCACAAAGCTTGGCCTTGGATTTGGCATTTGATCGTTTTTATGCCGAGCTGGGTGGCGAGGAAGAAAAAACATTTCGTTTGTTTGTTGAAGAAGAAAGATCTTGGTTAGTAGACTACGCTTTATTTTGCGTGGCAAGAGATATTCATGATGGTAAAAGCTGGTTAGATTGGTCTGATCCAATACGTGATCATGAAGAAGCAGCGCTCATAGAGCTTGCTGCCCAACATAAACGTAAGATCGATGCTGTCTATTTTGAGCAATATGTTTTTGCCAAACAGTGGCGTAAGCTCAAAGCTTATGCAAAAGAAAAACACGTAAAGCTTTTTGGTGATATGCCGATCTTTGTCGCACTCGATAGCGCAGAGGTTTGGGCGCAGCGCCAGTATTTTGATGTCGATGAAGCCGGTTCACCACGCTTTGTAGCGGGTGTGCCGCCCGATTATTTCTCTGAAACAGGGCAGCGTTGGGGTAATCCTCATTACAATTGGCAAGCCATGCAGGAAGATGGGTTTCAGTGGTGGTTACGTCGTTGCCAACACGAGTTGAAGCACTTCGATTTTCTACGCATCGACCATTTTCGAGGCTTTGAGGCTTATTGGAAGATTCCTGTTGAGTGTGAAACGGCTATTGATGGGTTTTGGGAAAAAGCACCTGGCGCAGAATTATTTTCAGTTTTATGTGAGCAGTTTCCTAATAAGCCCTTTGTAGCAGAAGATTTGGGTGTTATCACTGACGAGGTGGTGGCATTGAGAAAGCAGTTTGATCTACCCGGTATGGGCGTCTTGCAATTTGCCTTTGATGGTAAATCTGAAAACCCGCATCTTCCGACTAATTACGATGTTTTAACAGTGGCTTATACCGGTACGCATGATAATGATACAAGCCTGGGGTGGTTACAGTCGCTAGATGAAGAAACGAAAACGCATTTATCAAAACATATTGATATGACTCGACGTGACATGCCATGGCCCATGATAAAAATGGTTATGGAATCACGTGCTTTTACAACAATTATTCCACTACAGGACGTGATGATGTTAGATGGTGAACATCGAATGAATACACCTGGGACAACGGAAGGGAATTGGCAATGGTCATTTGCCTGGGAAATGTTGCCCAAGACATTATGCGCCAAATTATTGCATGCTACGCGACATAGCGGCCGCCTAGGTACAAACGAAAAAGTATCTGATCAAGCTAACGTTGCTTCTATACCCATTTCATAAAGCCGATTTCGAATCGGTGTGCAAAGGAAGCATGATAAGGGTAGATGCGTAATTTATAAAATTGCAAACCTGGAAGATCGGGCATCAATGCAATAGAAAATAGGGTTTTACCTTTATCGCCGTCATCAGCGCTTTCTTCTGGGCTAAGCACATGATGAGCATGAGGCTGAAAAGCTTTTTGGCTATTTTCCGTGCCAAGTACGCATTCTACGATCACATCTTTGGTCTTTAAGCCATTCAAATCAACAGCAACCCTGATCGTTAGACTCTCGCCAGCGCTAATACGAGCTGGTGGAGTGTCTACTCTTTCAATGGTGACGCCATCCCATCGGTTGCTAATATTTTTCTTCCATTTGGCAAGTTGCTTGGCAGGTTTAAGGCTATTGTCATGCAAGGTTTCAGCGTGTTTTATGGCAGGACCATAAAATTGGTTAGCGTAATCAGTGACCATGCGCTGGGAATTAAAGCGAGGTAGGATCGACTTCATGGATTCTTTTGATTTGGCGACCCAAGTGTTCGAATAGCCATGGCCACCGCGATGATAATATAGTGGTACAATTTCGTGTTCGATGAGATCGAGTAACTCATTGGCTTCCATAGAATCACGGTATTCACTATCAAATTCGGCTCCATGTGGAGTGATAGACCAGCCGTTTTTACCGTTATAACCTTCACCCCACCAACCATCAGGGACGCTACAGTTAATTACGCCATTAAGTCCTGCTTTTTCACCTGAGGTTCCGCTAGCTTCCATGGGGTACTCAGGTGTATTCAGCCAGACATCAACACCGGTGACTAATCTTCTTCCCAGCGCTAAATCGTAATTTTCTATAATTAATAATTTCCCCTGAAAACGCGGCTCACGTGATAACTCATGGATATGACGGATTAGAGCTTGACCGGGTAAATCGTTGGGATGCGCCTTACCTGCAAAGAGAAAAAGAACAGGGCGTTCACTATCATTAACAATGCGAGCTAGCCTGTCTGGGTCTTTCAATAACAAGTTAGCCCGTTTATAAGTAGCAAAGCGACGAGCAAAACCAAAAGTCAGTATATCGCCATGTTTGTCTTCCAGGATCGAAGTGATGCGTCGAATCGTCGACTGGCTTTCACCATTACGCTCGCTTTGTCGTTTGTAACGTAATTGTACTGCTTCAAACAGTTCAGCTTTTAGTAGTCGACGAACATTCCAATAGCTGTGATCAGGTATTTCATCGATTACATCCCAGTAATCTGGGTTAGTGACTTCGTTACGCCAATCTCCACCAAAACGCATATCAAACAAATTAATCCATTCGCTAGATAAAAAAGTATAGATATGTACACCATTAGTAACGTAGCTAATAGGGTTTTCCTTCGGAAGGATTTGAGGCCAGACATAGGCCTCCATTTCTGATGCTACGCCACCGTGAATACGGCTAACACCATTGTGAAAACGTGAGCCGCGTAAGGCAAAAGCAGTTTGGTTAAAGCCACCGTGGTTGGCTGGTGTAAGCCCAAGACTATGAAATTCTGTTGCATCAACTTTCAGCGCTTTAATGTGCTTGTCGAGATGCGAGAGGATAAGCTGTTCATCAAAAATATCATGTCCGGCGGGTACAGGCGTATGCGTAGTAAACACTGTCGCAGCGGCGACAAGTTCTAATGCTGTATAGAAGTCGCAGCCTTGTTCAACATATTCGCGGCAACGCTCAACAATCTGGAAGGCGGCGTGTCCTTCATTGATATGCCAAACCGTTGGTGAGAGGTCTAGTGCGCGAAGCGCTTTGACACCGCCGATACCTAAAATAATCTCTTGTTGGATACGAGTGGTATTGTCACCACCATAGAGTTGATAGGTAATTTGTCTATCGGCATCACTATTTTGTGGCAGATCTGTATCGAGTAAATATAAGGTAATAAGGCCAGCGCGAGCGCGCCATACTTTGACTTCAACATCGCGGCCCGCAACATCGACATTAACGTGTAGTTCTTTGTTACTACCGTGTTCTAGAGCTGGGGTGACCGGCAGGTCTTCAAAGTCTGTTGGGACATTGTGTGCGATTTGGTTGCCATGGTTATCGATGGTTTGGCTAAAGTAACCTTGGCGGTAGAGTAAACCGATTCCGACAAAGGGCATGCCGACGTCACTTGCGGCTTTGCAGTGATCTCCAGCGAGTATGCCAAGACCACCTGAATAGATGGGTAAACTTTCGTGAAAGCCAAATTCGGCACAAAAATAGGCAACTAAGTCCTTATTTGGTGCAATATTGGCTTTTATACTCGCGTCATTTCTGGGGGCGTTGTAATACGAATCGTAGACTGACAGGACCCGATGGTAGTCCTCAATAAAAACGCGGTCTTTGCTCGCTTCGTCCAAACGCTGCTGAGCAACACGGCGTAGAAAAGTCTTAGGGTTATGGCCGCATTGGTGCCAAAGCTCGTTGTCTAAGCGGAAAAACAGCCGCCGAACCCCGCGATTCCAGCTATAAAGTAGATCATTAGCTAATTCCTCAAGCCGAGCAAGGTTTTGTGGAATAGTGGGTTGGACCTCTAGCGAGAAACGCGTTAATTCAGCCATTTTTATTACCTACCTATATCACTGACACCGCTGAGCACATTAGTATACGCTCATAAGATAATCATACATATGACGCCAAGTAGTTACTAAGCAAAAGCGATGCCGACTGCTTTCTCAGCATTAGATATTGAGGTATATAGCTAGAAA
>CAYUVE010000026.1:0-17640 GCA_964447985.1 uncultured Thiotrichales bacterium | reverse complement strand
TTGTGTGTATGACCATCAGCATGAGTATGATCATGAGGGTGGTCATGGCTGTGAGAATGTCCATCAACTTTAACTTCATCGCTACCGCATCCGCATACTGTACACATATTAATCTACCTCTAATTCTCTAATTTTTAATTCATCACCACTACTGATCTGTAGTTGGTAGCCTTCGCATTTTGGGCAGGCATCGTAGCGCTCTTTTACGGTAACTACCTCAGCACACTGCATGCACCATGCGTGTGCCTGTAATTTGTTTATTTCCAATGTTGCATTTTCGGCAACGGATCCTTGCATAACGACATCAAAAGCAAACTCTAACGCGGATATTTCTACCCCTGATAATACACCTACATCGAGTATGACTCGTTTAACTGTGCAAAATTTTTGATTCTTTGCTTCTGCCTTTATAATTTGTAAAACACCTTCGCAAAGTGACATTTCATGCATGGGTGTTACTCTTTATAAGATTGTTTTTACCACGAAGAGCATGAAGAACATGATGGGTTAAGGCAGGTTCTATTTTTTCTTCACGTTTTTTGTGGTACATCTTTTTATTCATATTTTCTCTACAGTTAACTGATAAGCTACGCAGGGATCAATCGAATGAACTAATAAATTAGCTTGCTGGTGTAGATCCCTCTCATTCTCAGCATCTAAATTATTCAAGCTTTCAGCTGCAACACCTTTTGGGTGGAAATTCCACTCTGTTGGTGCAAGTATTAATAGTTTCTCAATGGTTTCGTTTTCTACTTCAACATAGTGTGTTAAGCGTCCGCGTGCAGCGTCACTATGAGCCATTCCTATGGCAGTACTTTTTGTGGCTTCAATGGCTTTATTGTGAATAAAAAAAGTGTCTAATCGTACTATCAAATTTGCAATTTCTATGGGTCGTGCAACCATCCGAGCATAAAGCCCATTATTTTTAGTGCCGTCGCTAGGTTTTCTTGCCTTTTGTTGACGGCTAAACCAACTTAATTCATAGCATTGATTGTTCCAGCTTGGTTGTGCTGTAAAGCGCTGTTCTTTTTGTACTAATAGATCTAGTAGCTCATCATCATTAATGTCCGGAATGTGTGTGATGCTTGATTTACCTGCATTTTTCCATTCTTTATGATTTAGCCAGTGAATCACTCGTGCTATTTGCGTGTGTTGCTTTCTTGTCCATTCTTCTAGCTGTTGGTCTTGATGCACACTCTCAAGCCATTTGTCAGCGGAAATTCCAAAAAGCGTATGGGAAAGTACTTTACTAAAATTTTCCCAATGATGATTCTGGTTTGATGTATGTTTTTGATCATGAGCTTGATATGCCAATGCCATTTTTGTGTCAAGTGTTTGCATGAGTTGATTGATACCCAAAGCAATATGGGACAATAGCTTATTGTCTACTTGTTCATTGATGTACGCTGGCCAATCCATTGCTACGCGTAAAGATTGTTCGCGGAGGCTTTCCAGTGTAATCAGCGCTTCACGAGTAGATTCTGTGTACGAATTAGCAGATATTTGTTTAGCACTTTCAATAGCACGTACGGCGGTAACGGATTGTGCTTTTGAACAGATATTAAAGAGTAAGGGTAGTGTTGTTAGCGTTTGGGTGATTGATTTTCCTGTAAAAATATTTGATGCTTGCATCGGACGAGTAGAATTAATCTGGCAATCTAACTGACTGTTGGGCCGAGATAGAGTGATACTTAATTCGCCCGAAATACTCATAAATTGGCTTCTTTTTTCGGCATTTCAGTTGAGACTTCTTCTTGAAAAATTTTGCTGCGTAAAAAATCACGTCTTGATGTGGGTTCTTTAAGGCGTTCAGAGAGTTCTTTACGTGGCGGTTTATTTGCGATTTCAATTTTAGCGCCGTCAAAATCGTGTGTTCTAGCAGGTTGAGGTTTTTCACCCTTCCAAATTTTCTCAATATCATTGGTTGGATTTTGTGATGCTTTGTCAAAATTTTCTTTGCTCATTATAGCCTTTAAGACTTCTAAAGCCGTAAGCTCAGCCGTTTCTTGGTCTTCAAACTCAAACATTGGGGAAAATAAAGAACAGCTTTGATAGTGACCTATTGCTTGCTCAAAACCTGCGACAAACTCGTAAGCCCCTGAGGGAAATACATGCTGATGTGTGCTTCCTGTTTTGAATGTTTCTCGTGTGTTATCGCTAATCTCTGAAGGTATTAGCATTAAATTCATAAACCACGGAGTGATGAGTATACCTAGATGGTAGGTATTCCACGATTGAAAACCAATGGCCTTTACCTGCAGTTTTTCATTAATAACAGGTACACCTTCCATACGTGTTGCCTGAATGTTTTTATAGGTAGCTTCAAGTTGCAAGAGAAGAGTATCCATTTTAATCCATGATTACCATGAACTGATCTTTTGCTCCATCACATCCTGGGCAACGCCAGTGCTCAGGGAGTTTAGAAAAGGGCGTGTTGGGTGGAATTTGCCAGTAATCGTCACCTTTAGCGGGATCATAGACTTTCCAACAAATTTTGCATTCCATTTTATCGGTGTCTTTTATGCGAGTATTATCACCGCCATATGATCCCTCAAAAGGTGAATGATGGTCGCTCATGAAAGATTGATTCCGTAGATTGTTAAAACATCCTCCAATCGTCTGACACTGTCTTTTATGTCTTCAGGAGCAGCAGCTGCAACTTCTGGAACATCAATGACTTCAATGGTATTGAGTATTAATTTATCATCTGAGTTGAAGTATTTAATCCACCAAATATTATCTTTCTCAGTGCTACCGATACGGCAATTTCCATAGCCACGAGAAAGAATCGTAATAGGGCCAACACCAAGGCGGGACCCAAGAAAGGCCATGTCTTGATCAGATAAAGGGAGCAAAGTTAAATTAATGACGTGGTGTTCATCGCCTTTTTTCCATGTTTCAATTTTTTCGGCAAGTTCAATAAGAATTGGTGGAGCATTGAAAGCATTGTCGGGTAGGTTATCTAAGCTAGTATCGATCGGTGTTGCATTGGCAAAAGTTTTTTCTCTAACAATTGAGGGTATATCCCCAATTTCAATTACATCACTAATCGGTATGCCTGCCTCATTATTAATGCGTATACGCCAAATGCCAGTGAGTACAGATTCTTGAATTTGTACAGAAGCATTGCCTTTGTACAATACGCTGACTTCGCCTTCGTTAAACACTTGATTGATGAGATCAACGTTAGCGGCATCCATGTCACTAATGTCAAAAGGAATCGCTGGTTCGCCTGCTTTGTAATCCTTGATCATTTTATATAGTTTAGCAAGCATGGTTTTGGCAACGGTTAGATTTGCCACCTCTTCAGGTTCAGGAAGGATGGGTGTGTCATAAGTATGCATAACACCGGGTGATTCGGTGAAATTGAAATTTTCATCACCTTCCATACCAGATTGCGAGCCTACGCCGATAACGGGAATATTGATGGGTCTTCCATAATCTTTTGTTGGCATGTTATTGCTCCTGTACTTGGTGAGTTATTAATGGCCGACGTTGATCGCTAAGGAGGGCGGAGCGAAGGTGGTTAGCCTGTGATAATTGGTGTTAGTGGCTGTGGTCGGTGTGGCATCACTGAGTAAGTTATGATGCCAGGCGCTACGAAGGGGCATTTTGTATCGTGGCCTACGCAGGATGATCACCGCTATGTGCCCTTGAGGTGCAAAAGAATCGGTTGCCGCGTTAGCGGGTCGATTTTTGACTGGGATGTTTTAAAATCAATCATTGAGATAGCGGCTCTATCGTAACGGGTATGCCAATCGATAAGGGCCGGCTGTGCTCTGAAGTGAGAATGGTTTTAATTTGAGTGAGATACTCGGTCCAATCTTGTATACCTGTAATCGCATCGAGGTATTGATCACCGCGCATAAAGACCAGGGCAGGCCAAGCACGAAAGCCGTAAACACTTTGTAGTTTTTTCTCATCTTTGCGTGCGATAACAGCTGGCGCAAGATCAGGGAAAGCAGTGATTAATTCGGGTAAAACAACGGCGACATCATTGCTTTCCTGGAAACGCACAATATCTTCGGTGAAAAATAAAACAGAGTGCTCATGTTGGGTTAAAAAAGCATCTATGTTACTTAAGTCGAGTAATGGGTAGTTTAACTCTTCACTGAGGCGATCGATGAGTGGTGTGGGAGTAGCGATTGGCGACGTTTTTGGCTGCATTATGACTCCGTTTCTATTTTGGTATTTATCGTTTGGCTCTGTATTGGCACCAAGGCTTGTAAATGTTCGGGTAATGGCGGTTCGCGATCAGCAAGATCAGTAAAAAGATGATCAATTTGCTCGCCACCTTGCATGATGTTGGCTACAGCGCTGAGGGCAAGACGTGTTTGCTGCGCGTCTTCAGGGGACATCACCTCACGCGCTGCACCGAGAAAGTTAAGAATCCATGTTCCAGTCGGCTGGTCGCCAAGTAGTATCATATCAACTAATTCTTGCTTGCCGTCTGCTTCGCACAGGGCGTAGTTTTCTTTCATTTCGACGACTTGCATAGGATTTCCTATGCACATGAGAATGCCTTTATGGACAAGTTTGATGCAGATATCACTTGTATTGTCCTCGATGATCTACATCAACCCTAATAGCGTTTTCAATGATGGGCTCCTTTGGGTCAAACACTACGTTCTCATCGGCAAGGATACGTTCATCTCCTATTCTGCAAGCGTCGGCTACAGAGGGTCTACCAGATTCGTATTGCTCCAATGCAAGCTCTGATGGCGACAGAGTTTCGGCTTCAGGGAGAGGCTTTGTGCGTTTTTGGACGTTAAGTCCGAAGTCTTTGAGATATTTGACCGCGATTTTTACGGCAGGCTCTACTTGTTTTTTTACTGCAGGGCGTAAACTGCCACCAAAGTCTTCAAGCTCTACAGGCTGTACGCCAATTAATAGAATTTTTTCGGGATAGTCACCGAGTAAATTAGCTGTCGATAAAACTTCTTGGAAGCCTGTTTGATGCAAACTCATTTTTTTTGCACCCATAAAGTTAGGTACATCTTCATCTTCAATAATTTTTATTTCGCCGCCTTCAAGGCCATAATCAATGGCATCAAAAACGACGAGAATGTCGCAAGCTTGAACGTGTTGAACGAGATAGATTCCTTGTGTGCCGCCATCCATCAGTTTGACATTTTCAGGGAATTCATATTGGCGATTGATAGTTTCAACACAGCGAACGCCAAAGCCTTCATCGGCCCAAAGTACATTACCAATACCTAATACTAAGGTCTCTTTATTGTTCATAAGTCGAGGCATGTAAATATGAATACTGGAATATAATATTATACTTTTTTAAAAAAGTGAAATATTTGTTTCCGTATTGGCGGGTATTTTTCGGCCTTAGTGGCGCCCCTTACGCTAAAAGCACTGAAAAATAGCAGGATCGCGTTCTATATAAGCTATTTAGCTCTTATTTTTCATGTGGTTACGTTAAAAATTCCCGTATTGTCTTTGTGGTTGCGAGAAAGCTTTATTTGAGCGACTGAAACTGGAAGGGTGCTTTCCATTGGTCTAACTCAAGCGTATACCGTTTATCCAAAATAATAGTTTGAAAAACCAAAGATATCTTTATATCTATTTGATATTTAAAGAAAAAAATAATTTGCACAATTTTTGCACAGTGTATTGAATATAGAAAAATAACTGGTTATCAATAACCGGAGAAACCACTAGGAGAAATAATGATTATGACCGAAACGTTTTACGAAGTGATGCGTCGCCAGGGAATATCTCGTCGGAGTTTCTTAAAGTATTGCAGTTTGACCGCAGCGGCTTTAGGTTTAGCCCCGGAGTTTGCCGGTAAAATTGCCTACGCGATGGAGACAAAGCCACGGATTCCCGTTTTGTGGTTGCACGGTTTGGAATGTACATGTTGTTCCGAGTCTTTTATTCGTTCAGCTCACCCATTAGCAAAAGATGTCGTTTTATCGATGATCTCATTGGATTATGATGATTTGATCATGGCAGCGGCAGGCGCGCAGGCCGAAGCAATTATTGAAGAAACCATTGAAAAATACGATGGCAACTTTATTTTAGCCGTTGAGGGTAATGCGCCATTAAATCAAGAAGGGATGTCTTGTATTATTGCTGGTAAGCCATTCTTACATCAGCTTAACCATGTCGCTGAACACTGTAAGGCAATTATCTCTTGGGGTTCTTGCGCCTCTTATGGTTGTGTGCAGGCAGCGCACCCAAATCCGACAAAGGCTGTGCCTACTCACAAGGCTATTAAGACCAATAAGCCCATTATAAAAGTACCAGGTTGTCCACCGATTGCAGAGGTTATGACAGCGGTGATTACTTATATTCTTACATTTGAGAAATTCCCTGAGCTAGATCGTCAAGGTCGTCCAAAAATGTTTTATAGCCAGCGTATTCATGACAAATGTTACCGTCGCCCACACTTTGATGCGGGACAATTTGTTGAGAAATTTGATGATGAAGGTGCTCGTAAGGGCTATTGCTTATATAAAGTGGGTTGTAAAGGCCCGACGACCTATAACGCTTGCTCAACGATTCGCTGGAATGAAGGTACCTCCTTCCCGATTCAAGCAGGTCATGGTTGTATCGGTTGTTCAGAGGATGGATTCTGGGACAAAGGTTCATGGTATGCACGCTTAACTGATATTCATCAATTTGGAGTTGAAGGAAACGCAGATCAAGTGGGTGGTACAGCTGCTGCTGTAGTGGGTACAGCAATAGCAGCACATGCTGCGGTCTCTGCGGTAAAACGCGCACAGAAGAAGGAGAGCACACAATGAGTGTTATTCAAACACCAAACGGGTACACGCTGGATAATTCAGGTAAGCGTGTTGTTATTGACCCTGTTACACGTATCGAAGGGCACATGCGTTGTGAGGTGAACCTGGATGAAAATAATGTCATTGTTAATGCCGTTTCTACAGGAACCATGTGGCGTGGTCTTGAGGTTATATTAAGAGGCCGAGACCCGCGCGATGCTTGGGCATTTGTTGAGCGTATTTGTGGTGTCTGTACGGGTTGTCATGCATTGACATCAGTCCGTGCAGTTGAAGATGCGCTGGATATCAAAATCCCACCGAATGCGCATTTAATTCGTGAAATGATGGCAAAGACGCTACAGGTTCATGACCATGTTGTGCATTTTTATCATCTTCATGCATTAGACTGGGTGAATCCTGTCAATGCGTTAAAAGCCGATCCTAAAGCAACCTCGGCGTTGCAAGAGGTAGTTTCTCCGCATCATCCTATGTCTAGTCCCGGTTATTTTCGTGATGTTCAAACACGTATCAAGAAGTTTATTGAGTCGGGGCAATTAGGCCCATTTAAGAATGGTTACTGGGATAACCCCGCTTATAAACTTTCACCTGAAGCTGATTTAATGGCTGTTGCACATTATCTTGAAGCACTTGATTTGCAGAAAGAATTTGTTAAGTTACATACGGTTTTTGGTGGTAAAAACCCTCATCCTAACTACCTAGTAGGTGGTGTTCCTTGTGCCATTAACATGGATGGCGATATGTCTGCGGGCGCGCCATTAAACATGGAGCGCTTGAACTTCGTGTTTGCACGAATTCAAGAAATGGTGGATTTCAATAAGAATGTTTACGTGCCGGATGTTATCGCAATTGCGAGTTTCTATAAAGGACAGCTTTGGGGTGGTGGTTTAGGTGCGCTGAGCGTTATGGATTATGGTGCTTATCCTAAAGTTAACTACGATAAATCAACCGATCAACTTCCGGGTGGCGTTATTCTTAATGGAAATTGGGATGAAGTATTCCCTATCGACCCACGTGATCCTGAGCAAGTGCAAGAATTTGTTGGTCATTCTTGGTATACCTATCCTGATGAGACGAAAGGTTTACACCCATGGGACGGTATCACAGAGCCTAACTATAGTCTTGGTCCAAAAACAAAAGGTACTAGTACCGATATTGAAGTTTTGGATGAAGAAGCGAAATACTCATGGATTAAATCGCCGCGCTGGAAAGGTCATGCGGTTGAAGTGGGCCCATTATCTCGCTACGTGTTGGCCTATGCGCAAGGTGTTGAATATGTTCAAGAGCAAGTTAACCGTTCATTGGCAAGTTTCAATAAATTAGCAGGTACGAATGTTGATGCTAAAACAGCCTTAAACTCTACGATTGGTCGCACATTGGCTCGTGCATTGGAGTCTGAGTATTGTGCGGATATGATGGTTGATGATTGGAATCAGCTAATAACCAATATTAAAAATGGTGATAGTTCTACGGCAAACATGGATAAGTGGGATCCGTCTACTTGGCCAAAAGAAGCGAAGGGTGTCGGTACAGCCGCAGCTCCTCGCGGTGCATTAGGACATTGGATTGTTATCAAAGAGGGGAAAATCAAAAACTATCAATGTGTTGTGCCAACGACATGGAATGGTTCACCGCGTGATCCGGCTGGAAACATCGGTGCCTTTGAAGCCTCGTTAATGGGAACACCTGTTGAACGTGCTAATGAGCCTGTTGAAATTCTGCGTACATTGCATAGTTTTGACCCTTGTCTGGCTTGTTCTACTCATGTGATGAGTGAAGATGGTGAAGAACTTGCTAATGTTACCGTTCGCTAATTAAGGGGATATGAATATGTTAAATAAAATGCTAACACGTTTATCACTTGCCATACCTGCTTTGTTAGCAGCTACTCAAGCAAGCGCACACCCTGGTGACCATATGGAATTCACGATGTCGCAAGTGATTAGTCATATGCTAACTAGTCCATTTCACACAGGAATAATTGTTATTGCGGTAGTTGCAGTGGCTTTTGTTATTCACAAACACGTGTCGAAGGCAAATAAACCAGAATAGGAGGTGTATTATGAGTTCAGATGTTGAGTCTCATTCAGTGCATAGCGAACCTGCTGTTTATGTTTATGAAGCGCCATTACGTTTATGGCACTGGGTGAATGCACTTGCGATTATTGTCTTAGGTATAACAGGCTACTTTGTAGGCAGTCCGCTACCAACGATGTCGGGTGAAGCCAGTGATCATTTTTTGATGGGCTATATTCGGTTTGCTCATTTTGCTGCGGGTTACATTTTACTCGTAGGTTTTGTAGGGCGAATATATTGGGCAATTGTTGGTAACCATCATTCTCGCGAAATATTTCTACCCCCGCTTTTTAGAAAAGCTTTTTGGGGCGGAGTGTGGCACGAGATCAAGTGGTACGCCTTTATTTCCAAAGAACCTCGTAAATACACAGGACATAACCCATTAGCCATATTGTTTATGCACATTATGTTTGTCTGGGGAATTATCTTTATGATCTTTACAGGCTTTGCTCTGTATGGTGAAGGAACAGGCCCTGGTTCATGGGCCCATAGCTTTTTCTCATCCTGGCTAATTCCATTATTCGGGCAAAGCATGGATATTCATACTTGGCACCATTTTGGTATGTGGGTAATTATCTTGTTTGTAATGGCGCATATATATGTGGCTATTCGTGAGGACATAATGTCTCGCCAATCTTTAGTTAGTACAATGATAAGTGGCTGGCGAACGTTCAAAGATAAGCGTGATGTTGATGATGGTCACTAACGTTCAATAGTATTAGTAGTTGCTCTATTCCAACAGCTTTGACTATATGGTGCTCGCACTTCCCATGCCTTCCATAGGTGGTAATAAGCACTATGTAGTCGATTTATTATTTTAGTTAGACCGCATAACTAAAGGGTAAGATTATGAAAAAGAATTTTATGAAAACATTATTGATAGCAGTTTTTTTATCTGGTTCTGGTTTTGCATTGGCGGGTTCAAACAATGGGTATACAACCGCTGCAAATGTTTATACAGGGTCATCTTCACAAACCTGGTATGGCGGCGGTGTAGCTTTTGTGTTGGCTGAATGGAAAAAGGAAGCTGCATCACCGATGGTTGAGGATGCTGCTTCTCAACCAGTTGCTGAGACTGTGTCACCGAGTATTGAGGAAATCGTTTCTAAGCCAGAGGAAGAAAATGTTAATGAGACCTCAGTTCAATAGTAGAAACATATTTAGTTACTAAGAAAAAGTTTCGTCAATCCTCTGCAGAAAAATTTTGGAGAAAACAATAAAAGCGCTTACATCTTGATGTAAGCGCTTTTATTGTTAAAGACGAAAATGACTAATTTCGATCTTCTTCTTGCCTGATTCGTAGTCGTAATCATATGTTTTTAACGTATTACTAATCGATAAGTTATCTGTCTTCCCTCATTTTATTGATCACCAGTAACCGTAGAATCACTATAGCTGAGTCATTAAAAAAATAATCTGATGAATAATACTCGAAGTGGAAATCCATTTGTATGTTTATGAATCGCAATAGTTAAAGTATGCAATTGCGATTAATTTCGCTAACACGAATTATCAGTTTGCAAAGTAACTTTGCAATGTTATGAAAGCTATCTGTACATGTATGCTTAAATTAAAAAGTAATTTTTTTCATAAAACTCCATAACACATTGAAATTTAAAATGAATAATTAAAATTTTTATTTGGGCATGTAATTTGCTCTCACTTTAAAGACGTATAACAAAATTATAGTGAAGTGGAGGGGAGAGATGGGCAGTATTTTATGCTTACAAGGTGGGGCTTATTCAGGGAACACCCTATTTTTTCTAAACGCAGAGAGTCTAGCATCTATGATCTGGTTACGGATTTCGGAAGCTTGCAGGCTCATTACAAATTAATATTTCTAATGAGAATACTCTTAGGGGTTATTTAAAACATTGTGTAGCTACCTTAGAGACTGAGTTTGTTTCTCGAGTATATAGTCATAAAAAATTCTTAATGTTACATCGAAATTGCAAAATATCAATGAAGGAGGCTGTCTATCAAAACTAATAGTCGTAAGGGTTACTGTGGTTCGGTACGGCGAAGACGAAACAGGTATGTGAAACTTGTATCCCTTGATCAAGCGCATAGAAAATTTTGTGCCAACCAGAACGAATGATCGCTGTTAAACAAAATGGTCATGCAGGTTACGGAGAATCTAGTTGTTAAATATTAAAATAAATTTGGAGTCATTATGAGAATGTTGATAAATGTGCAGAGTTTTATTTTTAGATCTACAAGTACCTTCGTATTTTTATTATTGTTATTGATGTACCCAGCTGTTGGTTATTCTGACGCTGGGGATTGGATGATGAGAACTACCGTAATTGCTGTAATTCCAGATACGGATTCAAAATCATCAATAGGGTTAGACCTTGATGTTGATAATGAATTGTCTCTAGCAATAGATGGTACTTATTTTTTCACAGATAATATTGCAGTGAATGTACTGGCAACGTTTTTAAGCCCTGATGTAGATTCAGCTCTGGGTGATCTTGGCTCAGTCGATTTGATCCCCCCAATTTTTACTCTGCAGTATCATTTTTCTCATGGTGAATCAATTCGTCCATACGTAGGTATTGGGTTTAACTATAATTATTTTTATAATGAGTCTGGGATGCTAGATGCTTTAGATGTCAATATAGATAATACGTTTGGTTATGTGGCACAAATAGGCATGGATTACAAAATCAATAAGAAAGTTACATTTAATCTTGACTTGAAATACCTAAGTTTTGATGCAGATGTAGAGATAGGCGCATTAGGTGTTGAAGATGAGCTTAGATATGACGCGATAATCATTGGTGCTGGTTTAGGGTATCGATTTTAAGGTTTTGTAATAGCTAAACTATTGAAATAGCATCTTGTCAAGATTAATTAGCAATGTGTCCTTAAGGCGAAAGTAAAAACCGCATGTTACTCATTAGGCTAGCTAACATGCGGTACATGCTGACGCCATATTATTGAGGGGATTACCGATATTACCGAGTTTTTCTAAGCGTAAATCTTTGGTGATAGAGCGATATAAGCATTTTTTTCATAAGGTAAAGGTCAGCCTCCACTCAGGGAATCATTCCGAAAGCGAATTCATTTAGGTGGTGAGCAGTTTGTTGAGAGTATGCAGTCAAAAATAAATGGCTAATAGACGCATAATGAAGTACCAGCATCACAAAGGCGAGGGATACCAAAAGAGCTGGTTTATTACCAACAAGAGATCGGAACGCGATTAACCGGACGTATCAATCTGGTGGTTATACCTTGAAGGAATCATAAATCAAAAATCTGAGCTACCCCTATTTTTTCTTTGATGTGACTAATTGAACGCCATACTCGAGCACTCTAAGAAAGGCAAGGCCGAGTTTGATAAATATAATAGTGTTCCACTATTTCGTGTTACAAATCGATACACACCGTTACCGTATTGAAAAGCTTTATGAGCTTGTTAGCGTTATTCTAAGCCTGTCATTTCAAAACAGGAAAAAATCATGAATATTAAAAAGGTTGTCGTATTATCAGTGGTAAGTTTGTCATTGTTAGGTATGGGCAGTATGGTCGTGCTTGCTGATGGTGGTTGGAAAAAAGGTGATGATTGTCACAATGGTCAAGCCACTAAACGCATTAGTAAGAAGCTTGATTTAAATGAAAGTCAAGCCGCTGAGTTAGACGAATTAATGATGGAGCTTAAAGAATTTCGTCAAGCGATGTTCAAGGGTAAGAAAGAGGCTAAATCTGAATTAACTGAGCTATTAAATGCGCCAGAACTCGATAGAGAAAGAGCAGTAGCGCTGATGATAAACAAATCACAAAACAAGGCTGACGTTGTAGAGAGCCAAGCACCTGGTTTAGTTGACGCCATAGCCGAATTCACCGATAGTTTAAACTCAGAGCAGCGTGCGAAAGCAGTGAAGTTTATCGAACGTAAAATGGGTTACGGCAGGGGTGGTAAATACCATGGTGGCCACGGTGGTAAAGGACATCATAAAGATGAGCGAACCAGCTAAGTCATAAATTCGGTATTATTCGGCTATTGACAGAGACAAACCCGCTTTTATTTGGCGGGTTTGTTGTTTATTGGGAAGCATACGCTGATCGCCAAGGAGAGCGAAGCGGAGGCGATTAGTCGCCGATAGGCAACGCTGTATATTTGTTTCGGAATTGGGAGCGTTAGCGAGTGATGGAGAAAAAATGTACAGCTATAGTTGCCGTAGAGTCATTGAGGGAGTCATGATGATGTGTTCACGAGTCGCTTAGCGACAATGTGTAAGACATCATCGTGACGGACGCAGGACGGTCGGTGATTTAGGCTGTCGCGTAGGTGAATCGATTTTTGACAAGGATGTCATAAAATCTATCATGAACTAGCGACACTATCGAGGTTGCAATATTAGTTTATGCATAAAATATTACTAATCGATGATGATGAGGCCTTGGTTAATCCATTGACAGAGTACTTGTCGCGGTTTGATTTTGCCTTGTCTGCGGAGAATCATCCGCAAGAGGGCTTGGCTAGGCTCAAGGGTGATAGTTTTGATGCGGTCATTCTCGATGTGATGCTGCCGGGAATGGATGGTTTTGAAGCGTGTAAGGAGATTCGTAAATTCAGTGCTATCCCGATTATTATGCTGACCGCTAGGGGTGACGTAATGGATCGTGTGGTGGGACTTGAGTTGGGCGCAGATGACTATTTGCCAAAACCCTTTGAACCTAGAGAATTGGCGGCAAGATTACAGAATATTATTAAGAGATCACCGATTAATGATGATAAAGAGGATCTCGTTTTTCGTTTTGACGGACTCGAGATAGATACGCAAAGACGCAATGTCCTATTGCAGGGTGAAACACTTAAGCTAACGGGGAATGAATATGAGCTTCTGCTTATGTTTGCTAAAGATCCGGGTAAAAAGTTTCACCGGGATGAGATATTAAATCAACTGCGTGGAATCGATGTTGATATTTTGACGCGTGCAGTGGATATTTTAGTGAGTCGTTTACGTAGCAAGTTAAAGCCTCTTGATTATATAGAGACGATTCGAGGGGTGGGTTATACCTTTAATGGTGTTCGTCAGTGAGCGTTTTGAATGAGAAGAATATCAGTAGCAGTATTTGGGCAAAACTGACGCGTTCATTGAGTTTTCGATTAGTGTTATTGTTTGCGCTATTTACTATAGCAATATTAGTGACACTTAAATTGGCCGTTGGTTTTGCTTTAGATAGTCAATTTAAAGAAAATATTCGCCCCCATGTTGCGCAGTACCTAAGTTATATTCGCAAAGAGATAGGCAACCCTCCTTCAGTTGAAAAAGCGCAAGAGTTAACTCAAAGCTTACCCATAGATATTGCAATAGTGGGTAAGAATGATAGCTGGACAAGTTTAGAAACCCCTATCGACTTTAACTCGCTACATTTTCATCAGCATAAGCGACATCGAGAGAAAACCGTAGAGGTTACGCGTTTTCAAAATAGGTTTATTTTGAAAACGACAAGTGACAATCATCAATTATTTTTATTGATGCCTGAGCGCCCTAAGTTTGTTGAAAGTATTACAGCCGTGCTGATAACCACCGGCTTAGTTATACTATTAATTTATCTGTGTTATCGAATTATTCGATGGCTGTTTAATCCTGTATCAGATATTCAAACAGGTGTGGCAAATTATAGTGAAGGTAATTTTGATCATCATATTCCAGTCAGGCGCAATGATGATTTAGGTATGTTGGTCGGGCGAATTAATACCATGGCCAGTGATATCAAAAATATGCTTGATGCAAAACGCCAATTGATGTTGGGTGTGAGTCATGAGCTGCGCTCACCTATCACGCGTGCTAAGGTCAATATTGCGTTATTGGATGAGTCCCCTTATAAGGAGGCGCTTAATAGTGATCTTGCTGAGATGGAAACGATGATCAGTGAATTATTGGAAAGTGAGCGGTTAAACACATCGCATCGTTCTTTAGACTTGACGACAAATGATTTATCTATATTGGTCGAAGAAGTGATTGATGAAAGTTTTGCGGACGAAAATATTATTTTCGATAATAAACCGAATAGAGTAGAGTTAAGTCTTGATGCAAAGCGAATCAAGTTGCTGTTGAGAAACTTGGTTTCAAACGCTTTGCGTTATACGCCTGATGACGAAGCTTGTCCAGAAATTAGCATTGTTCGAGATAATAAGAACGTTGTTTTAACTGTTACTGACCATGGTGTCGGTATTCGACCAGAGCACATCGAGCACTTAAGAGAACCATTCTATCGTGTCGACAATGCTAGGGCGCGTCATACTGGTGGTTATGGCTTAGGCTTATATTTATGTCGTCTAATCGTAGAGGCTCATGATGGTGAGCTATGGATTGAGAGTACGAAAGGCGTTGGTACTAAGGTGAACTTTGCTCTAGCATTATAATCTACTGACTTAGAGTGTTAAGCGCCGATTCAAGCAGTTCATAGTAGTTTGTTAGCTTGTTTCAAGCGTATGTTTTTATATTGAGGCTTTAACCTGGTCCGCCTCAGAATAGTTGGAGTGAAAAATGATTAAGAAGCTAGTGCTGACATTTGCTTGCGCAGCGTTTTCTAGTCTGTCGATGGCGCATCATGTTAGCGGACATGAGTATGACGATATTTTATTAACCAAAGGTCATGCGAGGTTGAATATATTGGTCAGTGGGTCTAGCGTTGAAATAGAGCTGTATACGCCAATGGTGAATATCGTTTCTTTTGAAGGCGGGCCAAGTTCAGAAGAGCAACATACTGAAATCGAGACGGTTAAGTCATGGCTTGCTGAGTTCAATAATGTGTTTAAACTTGACGCTGTTGCTGAGTGTGTTGCTGTGGTTGCTGAGATCAATACAGCGAATATTGACGAGAGTAATAAAGTCGATAATGCAAAGCTTGCTGAGTTTGATGCTTATTATGTATTGGAATGTGCTAACTTTGAAGAGCGTAATGAGCTAGTCGTTAAGTTGTTTTCTGATTACCCTATACACAAAGAAATTTTTACTAAACGTCAAGGTGTTGGTAAAACCAAATACAGTAAATTGACGCCGAAAGATAATAGTATGGAATTAAAATAAGTTTAAAAGAATATGCCTGTCTGTATTATTGAAAATAAGACAGGCATATCTGTATCAGATAACCTAAATTATTAGCTGAGCTTTTTATTTGATGCCTTCTACTTCAAATGTCAAAGTCATAGCATCGCCAATGGCGGGGCTACCGTAGGTAATACCAAAATCAGCGCGACTAATCGTTGCAGTAGCATCAAAACCACAGACTTCTTTTTTATTAAAAGGGTGCACTCCACAGCTGATTTTGCTGACATCTAGCGTGACTGCTTTGCTGGTGCCGGCGATGGTCAACTCTCCTTCTACTGTTGCGGTATCACCATCAATACTTACTTTTGTTGATTCATAAGTAATTTCAGGAAACTCCGCGGCATTAAGAAAGTCAGGCGAGCGTAGATGATCATCACGTTTTTTATGACCGGTATCGACAGACTCAGCATCGATAACGACTTTTACTGAACCTGTTTTGGCTTCTCGATCAATGACAATGCTGCCTTCTGTTTTGTTAAAGCGCCCATGCATGGTTGAAAAGCCAAGATGGTTAATAGCAAAGTGTGGGTAGGTATGCGCTGGGTCTAAAGTGTAAGTCACTGGTGCAGCTACAGTAAGTGTGGGAAGAATTAGTGTACTGCCAATGATCAATTGTTTTAGCATGATGTGCTCCTTTTCATGGTTAAGTGAGATGTAAAAAAATCAATAATATTTAAAAGGGTATTGGGCCAGCGGCCTGTTCGGTTAGAAATACGGCGATGCCGGCAGGAATTAATAATAAAATACTCAATTTGATAATTCGCAGCCAACCACTTTTATATCGCCATTCAAATAGCATGGCAGCGAGTGGAATACTTGCTAAGGCAATTAAGCTATACCAAGGTACTTTTGCGTATAAAACAGCAGCGATTCCAATCAGCGCGCATAACACTGAAATGGAGAAGTAAAAGCCAGCACTGTGATCGATCCGTTTTTTTAACCCATAGAAAGAAATGGCTGCAGCACCGCTACCAACTGCGATACCGAGTTCACCAAGTAGTGACGATGCGCCGATTAGAGCACAAAGACCGGTAGCGAACCCGAGTATTGTTGCCGTAACGCTACTGGCGATATCTTCGTCACGTAACTGATGCAAGGCGAAAGTGAGCCATATGGCATAGATAGCGGCTCCGCTGCCCATGATTAACTGCTGTGTTATATCAAGGCGTACCAATTTTGGCCAAATTAGCCAGCCAACGGCAATAACGGCTAGTGTTATTAAGGTTTTTTGTAGCGTGGTAGCAGAGAAACTAAAGTGTGCAATGGTGCCAACGACAACAGCGCCCATTCCAAGAAGCACTAATTTACGTGAGCTACTAAGCGGTGTCAGTCTGCCGTCCAGAATCAGCCATGCGGCAATAAAATATGCGATTGCAAAAACAATTGCTGACCACCACGCATAACGTTTTGGTAATGCTGCTCCAACGATCAAGGTAATGACGAAAGGTATAACCCCAGCTTCTATCGCGGGATGGTTAAGTAACTCATTTTGAAGTAATACCTGCATTAATGCTCCTTGAATTGATAGCTAGTGTAACGGTTACATTGACTCTGATAAATCAGCTAGGCGTAACATTTTGTTGCAACTATTAGAACAACAAATAATTTTTAGCATGGTAGCAGTTTGTGGACGCTATGATAGGCGATGAAACGGATTAGTTTGTCAACTTCGATGAGGCGATGCGGGGTTTTTGGTGGTTTTGTATAGCTTGATAAGCCAGAATGCAGCTAATCTATAT
>CAYUVE010000025.1:0-18975 GCA_964447985.1 uncultured Thiotrichales bacterium | reverse complement strand
AGTCAGTTATTGGGTCGCGGTCTTTGGTCAGTGGGTGATGCGAAGATTATCGACGGCGGTATGGTCAACGGTACAGCGAATAGTGTGGGTCGTTTAGCGGGTGTTGTTAAACATTTACAAACCGGCTTTCTTTACCACTATGCCTTTGCCATGATTATTGGTTTGCTTGTTTTAATCGGCTGGTTTGTTTTAGCGAAAGGGTGATGACCGGATATTTCTATGCTTTCTAATTTACCCTTATTAAGTCTTGTTATTTGGATACCGATTATCGGCGGTATTGTCGTGTTATTGGCAAGCCGTGGTGAGACCAATCTACAACGTATACTTGCACTAGCGTTTTCAGCGGTAACCTTTGTTATTTCTATACCGCTTTATACTGGTTTTGATAATGCCACATTCCAGATGCAGTTCGTCGAAACGCATGCTTGGATACCGTCATTCAATGTAAATTACGCTTTGGGTGTTGATGGGTTCTCAATGCCGCTCATCCTATTAACAACCTTTTTTACCGTTATCGTTGTTATTGCCGGTTGGGAAGTTATACAAAAACATGTCGCCCAATACATGGCAGCCTTCTTGATCATGGAAGGTTTGATGAACGGCGTGTTTGCAGCGCTCGATTCCGTTCTTTTCTATGTCTTTTGGGAAGCGATGTTGATACCGATGTTTATTGTTATCGGTGTCTGGGGTGGGCCACGTCGTGTTTATGCCGCGATTAAGTTTTTCCTTTATACCTTTTTGGGTTCGGTGTTGCTGCTGATCTCAATTTTGTATTTGTACTTCCAATCCGGCAGCTTCGCCATACTCGATTTCCATACTCAACAATTGGGTATGACACCGCAAATCTTAATGTTCTTTGCGTTCCTATTAGCTTTTGCCGTCAAAGTACCGATGTGGCCGGTTCATACTTGGTTGCCGGATGCTCACGTCGAGGCGCCAACGGGTGGTTCGGTCATTCTAGCTGCCATCATGTTGAAGTTAGGTGCTTACGGTTTTATTCGTTTTATGTTGCCGATCGTTCCAGATGCCGCTGCAGAATTAGATTGGTTAGTCATTGCTCTGTCGCTAATCGCGATTGTCTACATCGCATTGGTAGCGCTAGTGCAAGAAGACATGAAAAAGCTCATTGCTTATTCGTCTATCGCGCATATGGGCTTTGTTACCCTAGGTTTATTTGTCGTTTTTTCAATCTTCAGACAAACTGGTGATGTCGATGGTGCAGCACTCGGTGTTGAAGGCGCCATGGTACAAATGATCTCACACGGGTTTATCTCAGGCGCATTATTCCTCTGCGTAGGGGTTATGTACGATCGTATGCATTCACGCCGTATTAGCGATTATGGTGGTGTGATTAATACCATGCCTATCTTTGCTGGCTTTATGGTTTTATTCGCTTTGGCTAATACCGGCTTGCCTGGAACTTCGGGCTTTGTTGGTGAGTTCATGGTCATACTCAGTGCATTTCAGGTCAATTTCTGGATCGCATTTTTTGCTGCTTTGACTTTAATATTCGGCGCAGCTTATACCTTGTGGATGGTGAAGCGTGTCATCTTTGGTGATATTGCTAATGACAATGTCGCTCAACTTAAAGACGTTAATAGCCGAGAGTTTTGGATGCTAGGCGTTTTAGCCGTAGCGGTATTGTTATTAGGTATATGGCCGGCACCATTGGTTGATGTGATGCATAGCTCGGTCGATCATTTTCTTAATCACGTAGTCACTTCGAAATTGTAGGGTGCATAGATGACTGAATTTATTACACCCGATTTTCAACCCGCCATTGCAGAAATTTTTCTGCTGACTATGGCTTGTGTTGTGCTATTAGTCGACGTTTATCTGCCAGCCGATAAACGCGGTTTTACCTATATCTTGGCGCAGATATCGTTACTTATCGCCGCTTACCTTACCCTGTCTCAGCCGTTTGGTGAAACTAAGATTACCTTTAACGGTAGTTTTGTTAATGACCCCATGGCTATTGTGCTCAAGCTCTTTGTCTATCTAGTTAGCTTTTTAGCCTTTTTATACGCACGACAGTATTTGGTCGATAGGCAGTTATACCGTGGTGAATACTACGTAATGGGCTTATTCGCCGTGCTCGGAATGCTAGTAATGATTTCAGCACACAGCTATTTAACGATTTATCTTGGCCTAGAGCTGTTATCACTATCTCTTTACGCCATGGTCGCCTTCAATCGCGATTCCAGCGTGTCGGCTGAAGCGGCGATGAAATACTTTGTATTAGGCGCCATAGCCTCGGGTATGTTGCTCTACGGTATGTCGATGATATATGGCGTAACGGGCTCTATTGATATCGCTGAAGTGGCGAGCTTTATCGCCGCCATGGAAGAGCCAAGTGTCGTATTAACATTCGGCGTGGTATTTTTGATTGTCGGTATCGCCTTTAAGCTAGGTGCCGTACCATTCCATATGTGGATACCCGATGTTTACCAAGGCGCACCGACTTCGGTGACCTTGTTTATCGGTAGTGCTCCAAAGATCGCAGCCTTCGCCATGATGATGCGTTTATTGGTCGATAGTGCGGAAAGCCTACACGTCCACTGGCAGGATATGCTGATTATCTTAGCAGCGCTGTCGATAATTATCGGTAACGTCGTGGCGATTGCGCAAACCAATATCAAACGCATGTTGGGTTATTCGACGATTGCCCATGTCGGTTTTCTGATATTAGGTATTCTTTCCGGTACGGAAGAAGGTTATGCCGCCTCGATGTTTTATGCCATCGTTTATGCCATAACCACTGCCGCTGGTTTTGGTATGGTTATTCTACTCAGCCGCGCCGGTTTTGATGCCGACAATATTTCAGACTTTAAAGGCCTAAATAAACGCAGCCCTTGGTTTGCCTTTATGGTCTTGATGATCATGATGTCGATGGCGGGCGTGCCCCCATTTGTTGGCTTCTGGGCGAAGTTAGCCGTATTGCAGGCCGTGGTGAATGTCGAGATCGTTTGGCTAGCGGTGTTAGCGGTTTTGTTATCCGTAGTCGGTGCTTTCTACTATTTACGTATTGTTAAATATACTTATTTCGATGATGTAGAAGAGGAAGCACCTGCGATTACTGCACCGATGGATATGCAGGTTGCCTTAAGTGCCAATACTTTGCTGATTATTGCCCTCGGTATTTATCCGAGTTCGTTAATGGCTTTGTGTGTTGCGTCAATTGCCGCCTAGGGTAGTTTCTATACCGATTACTAAAGAAAAAGGTAAATATAAAAACGCCATCAACGCCCATGCGTATTCTTCTCAGTAACGACGATGGCTATCTTGCTCCTGGTTTAGTCGCATTACACCAAGCCTTATCAAGGGTGGCTGAATGCGATGTTATCGCCCCAGACCGAAACCGTAGCGGCGCCAGTAATTCTTTAACCCTATTACAACCCTTACGTCTTAAGCATCATGACAATGGTTTTATTAGCGTAGACGGTACGCCCACAGACTGCGTTCATGTCGCGATTACCGGTTTACTCGATCATCAACCCGATATGGTGATTGCTGGTATTAATGCTGGCGCAAATTTTGGTGATGACGTGGTCTATTCCGGAACGGTTGCCGCAGCGATGGAAGGGCGTTTTCTCGGATTGCCTGCCATCGCCGTATCGTTAGCCGGTCAGTCAATGCGCCATTATGCTAGCGCTGTGACAGCGGTCGAAACACTGGTGGACAAACTACAACAGCAAGAGCTTCCTAACGATACTTTATTAAATGTTAATGTTCCTGATTTACCATGGGATGAGATAAAAGGTTTTCAATCGACTCGCTTAGGTTATCGACATAAAGCCGAACCAGTGATCAAGAGCCAAGACCCCAGAGGGGCTGCCATCTATTGGGTTGGCGCAGCAGGTTCCGCCGCGGATAACGGGGAGGGTACCGATTTTTATGCTGTGGAAAATGGTTATGTATCGGTTACACCATTGCAAGTAGACCTAACCCGTTATAAGCAACTTAGCAGCTTAGATGAATGGTTAAGCGACCTAAAATAAGATAATAAAAATGCGTACACATCATATTGGTATAGGGATGACATCAAAGCGCACACGCGAGCGCTTAGTGGATCGTTTGAAAACGGAAGGGATACAAGACCCACGTGTGCTGGAAGTGATTGCAAACGTACCACGTCATATCTTTGTCGAAGAAGCGCTCGCCAGCCGTGCTTACGAAGACACAGCCTTACCTATCGGTCATGGCCAGACAATTTCACAACCCTATATCGTAGCGCGCATGACAGAGGCGGTTATCAGCGAAGGCGCTTGTCAGTCAGTGCTGGAGATAGGCACAGGCTGTGGTTATCAAACCGCCGTATTGGCGCATTTTTTCGACAAGGTGTTTTCGCTTGAACGTATCTCAGCATTATTGGATGGCGCACGACGACGGTTTGCCGAATTATCGCTAAGAAATATCCGCGCCCGTTTTACCGATGGTGGAGAGGGCTGGGCACGCTATGCACCGTTTGATGCCATAGTCACCACCGCCGCACCTGAAGAAATTCCAGAAGGTTTGTTATCTCAGCTGGCGATAGGCGGTCGTTTGATTATCCCCGTCGGTAAAGAAGGTCAGCAAGTCTTAGCGCGTATCGTACGTGAGAGCGAAACACGTTACGTTAGAGAAGACCTCGAAAAGGTTAGCTTTGTACCCATGCTGGGTGGAGTTAAGTAGATGAAAATATTTAGCCCGCTTTACGAAAGAGCGATTAAATGGGCGCGTCACCCCAAAGCACCTTGGTATCTCGGTGGTTTAAGCTTTGCTGAATCATCGTTTTTCCCTATTCCTCCAGAAGTCATGCTTGGTCCAATGGTCTTGGCCAAGCGCGACAAAGCTTGGTGGTTTGCAACCATAACCACGATTACATCAGTGCTTGGCGGCATTGCCGGCTATTTGATTGGCTGGTTGGCTTTTGAAGCCATAGAACCCTACCTTATGCAGTGGGGATATGCGGAAAAGTTCGAACTTGCAGAAAGCTGGTTTCAAGAATGGGGCGTATGGGTAGTATTTATTGCCGGGTTCTCACCCATACCCTATAAGCTGTTTACGATTAGCGCCGGCGCTTTATCTATGAGCTTCCTGCCCTTTGTTATCGCTTCAATTGTTGGTCGCGGAGCACGCTTCTTTCTAGTCGCAGGTTTAATCAAACTCGGCGGCGAGAAAATGGAAAGTGCGATCAAAAATAATGTCGACTTGCTCGGCTGGGTGACCATAGTAGCAGCCGTAATTGCTTATTTTTTGTTCAAATAATCTCCGTCAAAATATAACATTTTCATCACAAGTGTAGTCTTGAGGATGTTTTATTTGTAGGATATTTCCTACAAATAAAAAGCAACTAGACATATCTATATATTTCACTATTTAGATGAGGCATTTAACTCATTGAATTCCATAACGTAAAAGTATCCATCATCGATTGCTCAGAAATTTTTATTATTACTAATAATAGTTAGGAATAAAAACTGTAAAGTATCCCGACAGTTTTTTATTGTTAAATCTTTCTGTAGGGTATCGCCTAATAATTCTAAAACACTGCGCGGCGATTGATGTTAAGGGAGCATTCAATACCTCTTTTTGTTTGGCTTACTTTGGTCTTGGCTAAGGTAGCTCTATTTCTTCCTTTTCATTTTTCCTAGCGTCTTCTTCAGATTGTTTCTCCCCTATTTTTTATTAAGGACTGACCATGTTACGTTTTTCTGAGCTTGTTTCCCTATTTTGGCGATCTACAACATTGCTATTTGGGATTTTGTTGTCTCTCAATGCCTATGGTGTGATGTCGGTTCCTGGCCGGATAGAGGCTGAGGATTTCAATGAAGGTGGTCAGGATGTGGGTTACCGCGATAACACATCGGGTAACGCAGGAAATTCGGATTACCGTTTAGGAGAAGACGTTGATATCTCGACGATACCGGAAGGGATAGCGGTCACGAATAACCAAAATCAAGAATGGCTAGAGTATGACCTGAATGTCACGACAGGTGGGGTCTATGATCTGACCTTAAGAGCGTCACGAGGACACACAGGTAATGGTCGCGTGGTGATTACCTTAGATGGCGCACCCTTTCCTGGAGCAGTGACTGTACCGCATACAGGTAACTGGAATGTATTTACCGATGTTGTAGTGAACGACTTACCGTTAACCGCAGGCAGTCATACCTTACGGATTACTACCGAGTTAAATGCGCATATGGATTGGTTTGCGTTAACCACGGCTCCAATCATCAACGGTCTGGTAGCCGAAGCAGAAGAAGGAGAATTGTCGGGCACGTTTGCGATAGGTAATGATGCGAATGCGAGTGGGGTCAGTATATTCATGCGCCGAATGGCAGTGGCAATCAAGATTTCAACACAGGTAATCAAGCCGATTTTACCTTCAATATTACGCAAGCCGGTGATTACCGCATAGACACGAATGTCTATGCCTCAGATGGGACGAATGATTCATTTTATGTGACGGTCGATGGGTTACCGGCGGCGGGACATCGTTGGCATCCACCACATAACACCGAGTATGGATTGAATGCGGTGCATGATGAGGACACGGATGAGAACCCGGTGATCTTTTCATTAAGTGAAGGCTTACATACGGTGAGTTTTCATATAAGAGAAGATGGTACCCGACTCGATAGAATTGAATTGGTATTAGTCAATGCGAATCCAAACAGCAGCAACACGCCGCCAACAGTAACCTTAATAGCGAATCAAACAAACACGGAAGGCGAGATAGTTAACCTACAAGTCAGTGCTAACGATGCGGACGGTGATAGCGTAACGTACAGTCAAAGTGGCTTACCACAACAGTTATCGCTGAACAGTGGGACGGGAGAGATCACGGGAGTTGTCACCGAAGCGGGGACGTATAACGTCACGATTACGGTTGATGATAATAATGGTGGGATAGATACAGAGAGTTTTACCTGGGTCGTTAATGGAGTGACGACACCACCCACCGGTCCAGTTGAAATTTTTGTCGAGATCGAAGATTACAACCTAGGAGGAGAAGGCGTGGGTTATCACGATGATAATCAACGTCAAGGAAACTATAACAATGGTCGAGGAGAGACCGTAGACCTAGAGCGTGCCAGTGATGGCGGAACGAATGATGTGAATGTTGGGTATGTGCGATCCGGCGAGTGGTTGGCGTATGACATCGATATCCCGGTAGCAGGCACCTATCAACTGGATATGCGCACAGCGCGTAATACGCCAGGAAATGGCGGATTCCATTTAGAGATAGATGGTAATGATATAACTGACACCCTAGCGACCCCGCATACAGGAGGATGGCAAACCTACCAGACGACGAGTTATTCAAACATTGCCTTTGAAGCGGGCTTACAAACAGTACGGATGGTGTTTGACGTAAACAGCTTTAACGTTAATTGGTTTAGATTGACTTTAGAGCAAGCGAGCGCGACGCAGGCGCCGTCGGGAGACTTTGTTGGGATTGGGAGCGAGTGGAAGTATTTAGACGATGGCAGTGATCAAGGGAGTGCATGGAGAGGGACAAGCTTTAACGATAGCAGTTGGTCAAGTGGCTTAGCGCAGCTAGGGTTTGGCGATGGCGATGAGAATACCATTCTTAGTTTTGGTAATGATGCGAATAACAAGCACATCACCACGTATTTCAGGAAAAGCTTTAGCGTACAAGATGCGGCGTCGATCACCGAGCTGAGTTTCGACATAGTGAGAGACGACGGTGCGGTGGTTTATCTGAATGGTACAGAAGTCATCCGCTCGAATATGCCGGCAGGGACTATCACCTATACGACCTTAGCGCCGACGGGCACGGCGGGCGCGGATGAGAGTCGCTTATTTACTCATACAGTGGATCCGAGTGTATTAGTTAATGGCACAAATGTTATCGCCGTAGAAGTGCATCAGAATGGACCGACGAGCTCAGACTTAAGTTTTGATCTGAGGCTGAGTTATGACACGACTACTGGTGGAGACAATACGCCGCCACCACCGCCAGCGAATAACTCACCGGTGGCGAATAACGCCAGTATCAATGTGGCGCATAACACGGTAACGAGTGGCACGTTAACCGGGAGTGATGCCGATGGGGATACCTTAAGCTTTAGTTGGGTCAGTAATGGGACTAAGGGCAGTGTCACAGTCAACACAGACGGCAGTTTCACTTACACACCGAACAATGGCGAGTCAGGCACAGATAGTTTCACTTTCCGTGTTAATGATGGACAAGACAATTCAAATGTGGCTACCGTTTCGGTGACGATTGCTGAGGCACCTGTACCAGAGAATGATCCACCGACGACGCAATCAGGCGGCACATTTACAGTAACAGTTGATAACGCAAGTTTTGGTGGGGTATTACAGGGGAGTGACCCAAATGGTGATGCTATAACTTATGAGCTTGTTGGTCTTCCGCCCAACGGTACCGTGACCCTCGACCCAATAACAGGTGAGTACAGTTATGTTAATACTTCAGGTGCTAATGGAACGGATGGTTTTTCCTTTGTCGTAGTTGACGAGCATGGTTCGCGTTCACCTTTGCGTAGGATAAACATAAACATTATCGGTGGAGTATCAAATCCATTTAGCTTACCTGCTGGTGTTTCAAGCAGTATTAATTTTGTGGATCTGCCGACTATTTCTGGCTCTACAGATGGTCAGTATAGTATTGGTCAGGATGGGCAAGCATCTTACACTATTCCAATTTTTACACCGCCAGGTCCTGGGGGGCTACAACCCGAGTTAGTTTTTAACTTATTTACCATGGGAGGTGGTACCTTTATGGGTTTAGGTGCTGGGCTCGGAGGCTTATCCGCGATCACTCGTTGTGCTAAGACGATAGCTACTGACGGTGAGGTAGGTGGCGTTAATTTTGATAGTGATGATCGTTTTTGTTTAGAAGGTCAACGTTTAATAGCGGTTAGTGGGACCTATGGTGGTAATGGAACAGAATATCGTACAGAGCTTGATACGTTTTCTCGTATCATCTCACGTACAAGCTCAGCGGCCAGAGGTCCTGATTCATTTGAAGTATGGACAAAGTCTGGTAATCGAATGGTGTTTGGTGGTGTGAATGATGATTCAGCAATAAAAGCACAAGGCACATCAATTGTCTCAACTTGGGCTGTCAATCGCGTCATGGATGCTGCCAACAATTCCTTTGATGTTACTTATAACCAGGATGAAGCAACAGGTGAATATTATCCTTTAAGTATTCGTTATGGTGCTGTCCAGCGAATTGATTTTATATATCAGTCTCGAAGTGATGCCTTTAGAGGATATCAAGCAGGTTCAAAAATCAGCAGTACTGTACTGTTGCGTGGCGTACGTAGCTATCGAGGTGCTCTTGCACGTGAATATCGCCTTAGTTACAACACGAGCACGACTAGCAACCGTACAAGGCTAGCAAGTATCCAGGAATGTACGGTTAGTCATTGTTTCCGTCCTACAACACTGAGTTGGGAAGATGGAAGTATTGAGTTAGGTGGTTCGGTGACCTTGCCCTCAACATTTTTCACCATCTCTGACCCAACTAGTCAACACAATAGCACAGAGTTTGGCGACTTCAATGGTGATGGCTTTACAGATATTTTAGAGGTGGTCGCTGCTCGTAATGATTTTCGTGCCGATTTGTACGTTCACTTAAACGATACGAGAGGAAATTTTGTCGATACACGTACCGGCAGTGGTGCAGGGACAGCGTCGGTTTGGTGGGGAGATGATCTAAGCGTTAGAACCAGTAACAGAAGAGACTTCATTGACTTCAATAATGATGGGATGACCGATATATTAAACCATCGTCGTTTACGGCTCCGCGACGTGTGGAGGCTAACAATGCTGATATCTGAGGGCGACCGTTTTATGGAAGGAACTTTTGATATCAGTAACTTACCGCAACAGGATTTAGATGGAACAAGTGGGGACGATAGAATTAATCGTGATGTATTAGCTGGTGATTATGATGGCGATGGTCGTGTTGATATGTTTTCACACGATTTTGCTAACAACCGGTTGGAGTTTTATCGTAATAACGGTAGCGGTTTTGATGCAGGGCAAGTATGGCGAAACCTAGGGAGCGAAGGTCGTGGTGCGAGCGGTGGTGGGCGCTATACCGCGATAGATGTTAATGGTGATGGTCGAGCGGATGTTATGCGTGTTGCCAATAATGGTGAAGCCTATGTCTGGTTATCTCAAGCCAATAATACATTTAGCCAGATTCAAACCTGGGCGACTGGGCTCGGGAATAATAATGGGGATAACCCTAACGCGTTAAGTTTTGCAGATTTTAATGGAGATGGCTTATCGGATATCGCAAGAGCTGTTCGTGTTGGTGATAGACGGTTTGAGATTAGGATTTGGCTAAATAATGGTAAAGCTTTTATAGAGAGTGGAAATTGGAGAAATATTACAGCTACTAGTGCTAACAGCGTGCGCGATTTTCTTCCCGGGATACGTTATAGCGATGTTAACGGTGATGGTTTGGCTGATCTACTTGTGCTTGCCGCAAATGGTGGTTTTTATATTACTCGGAGCACGGGTAACGGTTTTAATCAACTAAGCGTTAATTTGGGGGACGCTAGTATCGGCACTAACGGTCGCAACTTGCTTCTTGCTGATCTGAATAACGACGCCAAGATCGATATCTTACGTCGAGATGGTGATCGCCGACGGATGCATCTTAGTGACCCTCGAGAAATGCCCGATCAGCTGGTGGGTATTACTAACGGTTATGGCTCAGAGATCCGTTTCAACTATGGTTTGATGACGAGTAGCGCGCTCTACACGCCTACCGACGATAACGTGAGCTTCCCAGTTACCAATGTGCCACGTGTGCCGATGCGAGTGATTGAATCGACTGAAGTGAGCGACGGCATGGGTGGCTGGCACCGTACGCAGTACCGCTATGTCGGGGCTAAAAACCACCAACAAGGCCGGGGTTTCCTAGGCTTTAAAGAAATTGCGACGATTGAAGATATCCATATGGATGGCAGTCAATCGATAACCATTGATACTTATAATCAAACCTATCCGTTTAATGGATCGTTGACCAGAGTGAAACACGGATTGTAGAACCGCCGCCATCACCGACTTCCGGTGGTTTATTTTCAGTTATTAGCCGTGCTTTAGTAGCTGCTACCAATTTATTTAGACCTATGCAACAGGTGAATAATCAATCTGGGGTATTAGTCTCTCGAACGGAAAACAGCTATGACCGATTGGATTCGCATGATGGCATCGAGTTTGTCTACACGGCAGACTCAACCACCACTACCTGGGATATCGATGCCGCGAACACCTTGGTTGATACAAAGAGGACAGTAACAACAGTTGACGTCTATGGTAACCCTACTGAGATTAGGGTGGTTACTACCGGTGATGGAAAGACTCATACCGTTATAACGGCAAATACCTATAACACGCCTTCAATCGCTAATACTCCATCTTCTATCGACGATAAAAGTTGGCAGCTAGATAGATTAAATGAGGCTACCATTACTAGCATTCAAGGTGGCTTAGTTACGCGTAGACAGTCTAGTTTTCTATATAACGAAGATGGTTTATTGACTAGAGAGGGTATTGAGTTAGGTAGACATGTAAGCCTTTGGCTTAGAACAACTTATCAATATGATGATTTCGGCAATATCAATTATCAGCTAGAGCAATCTGGTGGTGATTCACGAATTACCACAACCGAATATACTCAAGGTACGTTCCCCAGTGTAATCACTAATGCTTTAAATCATACAGAAGATCGGTTGTACGATTTGACCCTAGGCGTTTTGTTACGTCAGACGGGCCCTAATGGACTAACCACTGCATGGCGCTATGATAGTTTCGGTCGTCGGCTTCTAGAGACACGCCCAGATGGTACGACCACGAAATGGGAATATGGAGATTGTGATGGTTCAGTGCTAGCTAACTGTGCCCACTTTGTTCGTACTACAGAGTCGGGTTCAACACCGGTCACCGTTTACTTTGACCATCTCAGCCGTCAGATACGTGAACAGCGCACCAGTTTCGATGGGCGACAAGTCTTTGTCGACAGTTACTACAACCGATTAGGTCAGCGTCGCCAAGCGACACAGCCGTATTTTGCGACAGGGGGGCAAATTCACTTCACCGAGTTTACCTATGATGAGCTAGGTCGCGTGATTCATGAAATAAGGCCAGGTTTTGTTGCTAGCAACGGCACGAACAATGGCTATATCAAGACAAAAACTGACTATCGAGGTCGTACCCAAGATATTTATATTGAAATCAATACAGCTTCCGCAGAAGCCGAAGTGGTTACAGGTAACCCTCCCTCAGCTGATCCTAATAATAGTGTGGCCGATCGCAAGATGACAAAAGTTTATGATGCGCGCGGTAACGTTATTGAAATGTATGACTACGATGGTGGTACTGCCTTCAAAACGCAATATCGCTATGACCCTCAAGGTAATTTAATTGAGACAATTGATGCGGATGGTAATAGCTTAACAATTACTTACGATGACAGAGACCGCAAAGTTAGTATGTCAGATCCGGATATGGGTCAATGGTTTTACCGGTATAACGGTTTTGGCGAATTGCTCGGTCAAACGGACTCAGAAGGCAATACCGTCAATATGTCCTATGACAAGTTAGGGAGACTAGTAGAGCGCAGAGAACCTTTAAGAAATGGTAGCAGTGAACGCTCGACAACAACTTGGGTTTATGACACCGCAGAAGGTGCGGGTATTGGCAAGCTGCATAGTGTCAGCCGCAGCGAAGATAACTTTAGTCAAACCTTTACTTACGACAGCCTAGGCCGTAGTCAGCAAAGCCATACCATTATCGATGAGCAAGGCGATGGCGTCGGGCCAGAAGATAACTACTTTGTTACCACTGCCTATGATGTTTTTAGCCGCTTAGAGCGTATGGTCTACCCAACCGGCTTTAGCACGCGTAACCACTATAATGCGCGTGGCTATCTCAACCGTGTCACCGAAGCTACCAATGACGACTTATTCTGGCAGTTAGAAGCGACAGATCAATTTGGTAACGTCACGCGCGAGAGTTTTGGTAACGAAGTTGAAAGCATCATGAACTACGACGCCAGAACTGGTTACCTGCAAGACATCCATACGATTAGTAATGGGAACGTCGGAGTAGTACAAGATAACCTCTATATGTTTGATAACCTCAGTAATCTCGTCGGGCGTAACGATAGAAGGGTAGGAGCAAACGAGACCTTTACCTACGACACACTCAATAGATTGCGTAGTGCCAACTCCAGTCGTTATGGCACAAAGACCTATACCTATAACGACATCGGTAACATCCTAACCAAGTCAGACTTTAGTCTTGATCAAGACGCTGCCAATGGGCCGGCCTATACCTATGGTGAGCGCAACGCTGGGCCACACGCGGTTACCAGCGTGAGATTGCGTAATGGCACCACCGCTCAATATAACTATGATAACAACGGCCGCATGATCAATGGCAATGGCCGTAGCATCGATTGGTCCTCCTTTAATAAACCCACACGGATCACCCGTGGTAGCGCCGAAGTCAACTTTATCTACGGACCAGACAGAGCACGTATCGTTCAACAGAGTACCAACAGTAGTACCGTCTACTTAACAGGCACCGGTGCTCACTATGAAAAAGAAACCAAAGACGGGGTCACCAGCAAACGCCACTTTATCTATGGTGGTAACGGTATGGCGGCTATCTACACCTTGCGCAGTAATCTCACGGATGAAACCCGCTATACACATAAAGACCATCTTGGCTCCATAGAGACTGTCACAAACGAAGCAGGTGCCGTAGTCGAGCGACGCAGCTTTGGGCCTTTTGGTCAATCGCGTACACCAGATGCATGTACTACAGCTGTCTGTCAGACCGTACAGCTCATTGCTGATTCCACCACGACCAACCGCGGCTTCACCGGCCATGAGCACTTAGAAGAAGTTGGTCTTATTCATATGAATGGTCGAGTCTATGACCCAGACCTGGGTCGCTTCCTCTCGGCTGACCCCAATGTGCAAGAGCCGTTCAATCCGCAAAACCTCAACCGTTATAGCTATGTCAATAACAACCCCTTGAGCTTGACGGATCCGACTGGGTTTATCTTCAAGCGTATCTTTAGGGCGGTTGGTAACTTCTTTAGATCTATTGCCCGAGCGGTACGCAGTATCGTTAGAGCGATACGGCCGTTTATTACCACCATTGCTGCGATCGTGGTGTCGGTAAAAGTGCCGTTCCCAGCGGGGGCATTCCTTAGTGGCGTGATCTCCAGTGGGGGGGATTTGAAGCAGGGGTTGATAGCGACTATTACGGCAGGGGCATTTATTGGAGTTGGAGCAACGTTTTCTGGGACGTTAACGACCGCACAAAAAATCGGTAAAGTTTTGGCACATGGAGCCATTGGTGGGCTTTCAAGTGCTGCTAGTGGCGGCGACTTTAAGAGTGGATTTTTATCGGGAGCGGTGGCAGCAGGTGCGTCTGAGTTTGGGGGTGGTTTGTTTGCTGATGGCAAGGAAACTATAGGCACGCTTGAGAGAACGCGAGATTTAACCTCAACTGAGCTTATTAGAAATGCTTCTATTGCAGCGGTGGCTGGTGGTGTGGCATCGGTGGCTGGCGGAGGTAAGTTCCAGAACGGGGCGCTAACGGGTGCGTTTTCGAGGTTGTATAATACGGATGGGATTGCTAGGAAGAGAAGTCGCCTTATAGAAGATGTGTTTAATCGAGAAAATGTTAGCGGTAAAGTTAGACAAGAAGAGATATTTGGAGAACCATTTGATGCTGAATTAGAGGCTAGCCCTTGGGAAACAATTCAGGTTAGCGATGGTGTAGATTTAGGTGACTTAGTGCCTCAAAATGCTGCGCGTAAGAGGGTAGTTAGTATTGCTAGAGCACTAACTATAACTGTGACTCAAGCCAGAACAGTCACTACTGGACAAGTACAGAGGTTTAAGGTTTTTGAATTCGATGCGGTTTTTGATCTAGTGGATGGAAATAAAGTAAATATAGATCGTAAATTTGGCACTAAAACGTTTGTTGAGACAATAACTAAGCCAACTGGTCGCAATCTGCGTACGTTCAGCGAAACACGTACATGTTTCGCCGTTATAGGATGTTAGTATGGGAGGAAGACCTTTTTTTATAATAATTTCGTTTATATTAATGACGTATATAACATTTGATCTTCCATTTATCTTTGGTTCTAAGGTTGAGTTAGTTGAAAATAATAAAGCAACTCTCGAAAGCGAAGAAATATCTAGCCAGATTGATGAGTTGCTAAAAAAGCCATACTTGAATGAACAAGAGTCAAAAAAATATGATATTTTGGTAGAAAGAAAAATCAACTTGCATAAGCAAAATATTAATGCAGAAAAAATTGATATCTTTGATGATGAAATATATGTTCAGATCCGAAAAAGTAAGATCTTTTTGCTATCGATAATTTGGTTAGTATTTCTTATTTTTGTTCCAAAAAAAATGTTCGAGTTTATCGGATTGCTGGTTTTCCCGCTAATTATGACTTTTTTCCAAGTAATTATATTGGAAGAAATGTTGATGATTTTAGGTCTGACAGTGATGGTGGCAGTGGCTAAAACTCGAATAAATAGAGTCAAAGTCGATTGACAATTAAAGGGTAATTAAAGGGGTCTAATTAAAGTAATTAAAAAATTAATTAAAGGGGTCAATTAAAGGCAATTAAAGGGGTCACACAATTAAAGGAGTCTGTAACATAAAGTGTGTATCTGCCTAATGACCTGATAAGGTAGGCAGATATGAAAGAGAAGAGACTTAATGCTCAAATAGAGCAATTATTAGAGGGGCTAGATAGCCAAGCAGATGTAGCGGCGGCGACGCAGTTGTTACATAAGCGTTTTTTTGAGAAGTCGCTGAATGCTGAGCTCGATGATCACTTAGGTTATTCGAAGCACCAGCCCAAAGTCGGCACCAATTCACGCAATGGCTCGATGAGCAAGACCGTACAAACAGAAGATGGCCCGCTTGCTATTGAGACACCACGAGACCGTGATAGTACGTTTGAGCCTAGGATTATTCAGAAACGTCAAACGCGTCTACCGACACTGGATTCCAAGATTACCTTTCTCTACTCACAAGGCTCGAGTACCCGTGAGATTGTTGAGACCCTAGAGGAGGTCTACGGTACAGAGGTCTCACCAACACTGGTTTCTCGCGTCACAGAGGCTGTATTGGCAGACGTGATTGAGTGGCAATCTCGGCCCTTAGACGATATCTATCCCATCGTTTATCTGGACTGTATAGTCGTGAAGATCCGCCAGGACAAACGCGTCATCAACAAGTCTATTTACCTTGCCTTGGGCGTTAACATGGAGGGCCATAAGGAGCTGCTGGGTTTATGGCTCGCAGAAAATGAAGGGGCTAAGTTCTGGCTCGGTGTGCTGACTGAGCTACAAAACCGGGGGGTTAAAGATATCCTCATCGCGTGCGTGGATGGCCTCAAGGGCTTTCCCGATGCCATCAATGCTGTCTATCCCCATACCCAGATTCAGCTGTGTATTGTGCATATGGTACGTAACTCAATGAAGTATGTGCCTTGGAAGGACTACAAGGCTGTCGCATCAGGCCTAAAACAGATTTATCAATCCGCTACAGAAGAGGAAGCACTCTTAGCACTGGATCAATTCGCCGATAAGTGGGATGACAAATATCCTCAGATCAGCCGCTCCTGGCGCACGCATTGGGATAACCTCAACACCTTGTTCGATTACCCTGATGACATACGTAGAGCGATTTACACTACTAATGCCATTGAATCGTTAAACAGCGTGATTCGCAAAGCCATTAAAAAACGCAAACTCTTTCCTAGTGATGAGGCGGCGACTAAAGTGGTTTACTTGGCTATTCAAAACGCCGCTAAGAAGTGGACCATGCCCATTCATCACTGGAAGTCGGCAATGAACCGCTTTATGATTATGTTCGAGGATAGACTAACCAACTATCTCTAAACTAAAACCGCAGATACACACAGTTAGATTTACACTCTCAATTAAAGGGGTCCAATTAAAGGGGTCAGACCCCTTTTAAAGTAGTATACTAGGTAGTTATGCCTAGAAAGCCGCGTTTTTATCTTCCAGATGTGCCGGTTCACGTTGTTCATCGTGGGCATAATCGTGATCCGGTTTTTGCTGATGAGGCTGACTTTTCAGCATATTTAGCTTGGTTGAAAGAAGCTTCTAATGAGCACGGTTGTGCAATACATGCTTATGTCTTGATGAATAACCATGTGCATTTTCTTGTTACGCCTTCAGATCAATATTCTATTGGTCGTATGATTCAGCAAGTGAATCGTCATTTTGGGCCGTATATGCGTTATGAGTACGGTTCTAAAGGGAGCTTATGGGAAGGGCGTTATAAGGCGAGCTTAGTGCAAGATGATGTGTATCTTCTTACCTGTATGCGTTATATCGAATTAAATCCTGTACGGGCCAATATGGTGAAGTCTCCGGCCCATTATCGCTGGAGTAGCTATCGAGCTAATGCCCAGGGTAAGTCGGATAGTTTGGTTACACCGCATAAGCAGTATTTATCGCTGGGTAGGACAGCAGCTTCCCGGCAGGAAGCTTATAAGGCGCTGTTCGTTTCGCATTTCGATCAAGGTGAGCTGGATACGATTAATCGCGCCTGGCAGACGGGAATGCCGTTAGGTAATGATTATTTTAAGGAAAAGATAGAGAAAAAGCTGAATATCAAGCTTGGGCATGCCAGGCAGGGAAGGCCTAAAAAGAGATAAAACATCGTTGCGTACAATAATAAGTACTGGTACAATAATAAGTACTGGTACAATAATAAGTACTTATAGGAGGTGTTTATGGATACCATGAGTTATTCGGCGTTTCGTAGTCGTTTGGCTGGAACACTAGATAAAGTCAATAATGACCACAAGCCTGTTTTAATTACTCGCCAAAATGGTAAGCCTGCTGTTGTCATCAGTCTTGAAGATTTTCAGGCTTATGAGGAAACGGCTTACTTGATGGCTAGTCCTAAAAATGCTGAGCGTTTGAATCAGGCTATTGCAGATGTTAAGGATGGTCGGGCGGCTTCTCATGACTTAGTTGACGAATGATTCTACGATGGGCGGGAAATGCCTGGGAAGATTATTTGTACTGGCAACAAACTGATAAAAAGATACTCAAACGTATTAATACTTTAATTAAGGATATTGATGGGCAGCCGTTTGAGGGCTTAGGTAATCCTGAATCATTAAGGCATCATTGGTCAGGTTTTTGGTCACGGCGTATTAATCGTGAGCATCGATTAGTTTACCAAGTATCTGATGGAGTGATAACAATCGTACAATGTCGTTACCATTACTAATCAATTCATTTTCGTTGGGCTAAGTTTTATCACTAAGTGTCATGAGAATCGGCAATCGCAGTTTGGGTCGGTTTTTTGTACGAATAAGCATCGTTGCGCTTATTTTGCTGTTATCTGCCTGTGCTTCTACAACACCAAATAAGAAGAACTTTCATGTTGTGCGTGAAGGTGAAACCTTATACGCGATTAGTTGGCGTTATGGCTACGACCTGAAAGAGGTGGCACGTTGGAACGGGTTCAAGCCACCTTACACGCTAAGTGTCGGTCAGCTAGTTCGTATTAGTCCGCCAACTCCGGTGGTGACGGCTCAGGGTAGTACGCGTAAGCCTGCGCCGGTGGTGGATAATCGAAAACCCAAGCCTAAAACAAAACCTAAGTCGTCAGTACCTAAGCCTAAGGCTTCTACATCTAAGCCAAAACCTAAAGCTGTTCCTAGGCCTAAATCTTCTTCAAAACCAAAGTCGGTACCTACGACGACGAAATTTGGTTGGCCGTTGAAGGGTAAGGTGGTTTCGGGGTTTTCTGCTTCAAATCGTGGTAACCAGGGTATTGATATCGCCGGTAAGCCGGGTCAGTCTGTGCATGCGGCGGCGGGTGGTCGGGTTGTCTATAGTGGTCAAGGTTTAAGGCAGCTAGGTAAGCTGGTGATTATTAAGCATG
>CAYUVE010000024.1:14681-19140 GCA_964447985.1 uncultured Thiotrichales bacterium | reverse complement strand
CGCTAAACGTCTTGCCAGAGTAGTTTTGCCAACGCCTATTGGACCCTCTACGACTATAAAGCGCGGGTCGTCGCCCCCTTCACTCATGCCTTAGCTTCTTTAAGCTGCTGATCAGTATCTTGGAGTTTCTCTAAACCATTCAAAGGGCAACATGCAGTTAATACTGAGACTAAGCCTTGCTCCGGAATAACAAGGTCTGGAGCAATCTCATTCAAGGGGTGTAAAACAAATTCGCGTTCTTGTATGCGAGGATGCGGAACCATCAATGCCTCGCTCTCAATAATCCCTTGACCATATAGCAGTAGATCTAAATCTATTGTACGAGGTCCCCATTTTGTTTCACGCGTTCTGCCTAAGCTGCTCTCGATAGTGATCATTTCCTTAAGCAGCTGCATGGGCGACAAACTGGTTTGGTAGGACGATACCGCGTTAATAAAATCCTCTTGCTCTATTTCACCGTGCGGTCGGCTTAAATAAAGCGATGAATGCGCAACGGCATTAACTCGAAACAATTCATCCAATGCCAAACGGGCAGCAGCGATATTACTCACCACATCACCCACGTTACCTCCAAATCCTATGTAGGCGGTATGTAACTCGCCATTTGTCATCGCTATACTTCTATTGTTTCCTTAGTTGTTGGTTTACGCCGACGCCGACGTTTCTTCTTAGGATTCTCGTTTTTCTTAAGCATTTTTTTCTGCTGTACTTCATCACCATCCTGGAACTCCGTCCACCAATCAGCCAACTCCGATTCTACTTCTCCAGCCACGGCACGCAATAGCAAAAAATCATAAGCCGCCCTAAATCGAGGGTGCTGCAAGAGCCGCCAAGGCCTTTTGCCCCAACGTGTCTCAAAGCGTGATTGTAGTTGCCATATCTCCCGCATCATGATGGAGAAACGCCTTGGGATGGAAGTATACTGCAACTGGGTCGCTAATAGCTGGTCTGCTGCAATATGAATCGCCTGGTGTTGTGGCACCTTGTATGACTTAGCCTGTAATTGCTGCAACATCGGCCCCCATAACATCGCAGCTAGCAAAAAGGCTGGGGTAACAGATTTACCTTCGTTTATTCGTGCATCGGTATTCGCTAAAGACGCGATGATTAACTGTTCAGCACTACTATCCTTATTTTTTTCAAGGTAGTCATCAGTTAGTGGAAAAAGATACGCTAGCAGGCCATATTCTCGTAATTGCTTAAACGTTTTTTCTGCAGCAGCACCATGAAAAAGCTTGAGCACCTCGTCGAACAACCTTGACGCCGGTATATCTTTTAACATACTGCCTAAAGCCTTAATGGGCTTACGTGTATTCTCTTCTAACGTAAAGCCTAACTTCGCAGCAAAACGCACGGCTCGTAACATGCGCACAGGATCTTCTTTGTAACGTTCATTGGCATCGCCAATAATACGTAAGGTTCGTGACTCGATATCAGCCATGGCACCGATATGATCACGTACCGAATAATCAGAGCTATCGTAGTACAGCGCGTTAACCGTAAAATCTCGGCGCCAGGCATCCTCATGCTCGGTACCGTAAACGTTGTCGCGCAGTATTCTGCCATCTTCGTGTTGCAGGCTTTCGCCTTCGCGGTGATGCGGCGCCCGAAATGTCGCTACCTCGATAATTTCATTACCAAAATGTATGTGCGCAAGCCGGAAGCGGCGCCCGATTAAACGGCAATTTTTAAATACTGAGCTAATTTGTTCTGGATGAGCATTTGTCGCGACATCAAAATCCTTAGGGATTCTGCCAATCAACAAATCACGAACGCAGCCCCCCACTAGATAGGCGTCATACCCGGCGCGACGCAATCGAGATAAGACTTTCAGCGCGTTATCACTAATGTGCTTACGTGATACAGCATGCTGCGAACGTGGAATGATCACAAGATCGGAAATAACTATTACCCTTTTGCTGTCAATAGCATAACTATTGCTACTTGGGCGCTATGATAACGTGATTTCATCTGTTACGCCTATGCCCATTTATTCCTTCTGGGAATGGGTCTGTTTTAACGACGCTAACTCGGTCAAATTAGCGCCCACTAAGGGCTGTTGAAGATCAACAGAAAACCCCGCTCTAGCTGTTTATTTTCAACAGAAATTTGCGAAATTCCGCTAAAAAAGCGAACTACTTCACGTTAAAAAATACGCAAATTGCGTATAAATCTCATGTAGAGAAATGACGATAGATCTAACTAGAGAGCATGGAGTAGTAGACAAAAATGGGCGCAGCACCACAACTAGTCGACAACAAGGTATTAAGGGGTTTAGTCCCACTTGATGGCTTATCGCCCCACAACTTCAGCGAAGTTGTGGCTCGGCTACAAATCAAAGAAATTGATAAAGGCCAATTCGTGTTCAAACAAGGAGAACACGATATTAATGCCGTCTACCTAATCGAAGGTAAAATCGAGTTACAACAAAACGGCAAAAAAACCTCTGTGATTCGCGCGGGCAGCCAAGATGCTGCTTATCCTTTAGCTCCAGAACAACCTCGACCACTTAGCGCATTGGCCAAGACACGCGTCACTATTGCCGTCATCGATAAAACACTATTAGAAGTCTATGCTGGTGGTGGCCAACAACAAAACGCTTATGAAGTTCATGACATCAACTCCAATGCTGATGACGACGACTGGATGACCCGTTTATTACAGTCGGATGCCTTCTTAAGACTGCCACCAATGAATATCCAACGCATGTTAACGCGTATGGAATCCGTTCAACTTAGCGCCAACGACACTGTAATTAAACAAGGCGATGAAGGCGATGCCTACTATACGATTAAGTATGGTCGTTGTCGTGTCACTCGACGCGATGATAATGGCAATGACGTCGTACTTGCTGAACTTGGCGATGGTGCGTGTTTTGGTGAAGATGCCCTACTATCCGAAAGCACACGCAGCGCCACCATCACTATGACCACTGATGGCGAACTGATGCGCCTATCAAAAAAAGACTTTCTAGAATTACTGAATGACCCCTTAGTCGACCAAGTCAGCTACTCTGATGCCATTAAACTGATCGAACAAGGCGCAAAATGGCTTGATACACGCAGCAATGCCGAACATGGTGCACAACGTATTCGCGACAGCCAAAACATACCGCTACCAGAACTACGTGATCGTTTTAGCGAATTAGATAGCAATACAACCTATATCGCGTATTGTAATGATGGTCGTACCAGCGCTGCAGCAACATTTGTACTCGGGCAAAACGGCATCGAATCCCGCGCCCTGAGCAATGGAATGGCCACCGTTGATACGACGTTAATAGAAGTTGTCAACAAAACAACTCCTGCTCCCGAAGAAACAGTTGGTCAACTCGAAGCAGAAGAAGCAAACGGCACGATAGCAGAAGCACATTCTGATGAACACCAAAGCGCTGAAATTATCGGTTTTGAAGAGCCTCTAGGCGCTAAACATATTGCCGAGATCAAAAAACTACGTGGTGAGCTAAACAACCTAAGAAAACTATCTGAAACACGCTTAACACATTCCAAGCTCAAAGCGCATGAACAAATAGAGAAACTTCAAAGCGAGCTAAAACAAACCGTAGCTGTCAGAAGTGACGAACAAGAACGTAACCTCAATGAAATTGAGCGCTTAAAAGCAGCACTAGTAGAAGAACAACAAAATGCAGCTGCCCTTAGCACCAGTAAATTTGAAACTGAAAATGCGCTAACAAAAATGTTGGAACAAGTTCGCGCCCTAACGGATAGCAATCAGGAACACGAGCGCACGATCCAGTCTACACAGAGCAAAGTTGAAGAATTGGAGCAAGCGAAACAAGTCGCCGATGACAAAGCGGCACAATTAAAAGCGCAGCTAGACGAGGTCATTGCCAGCCAATCCAATAGCGAAAACGAACAACAACAAAAAATAGCCGAGCTCAATACACAACTTGCCAGTGCCAATGATAAAGTTAATGAAGTCGAAGTACAGCTACAGCAAGCACAAGGCGCCCTTGATAGCGCAAAAAATGATGCGCAAAATGCTAACGAACTACTTGAAGAAAACAAGCGAGAGTTAGACCGAATCAATGCTAAATTTGAAGAAACTAGCACGGCGCAGCGCCATGCTGAACAAGAAGTGGCCATGCTACATGGCAAGCTTGAAGGCAATATACAAGCTAATGAGGAAGTCGTCGCCAAGCTAAAAGAACAATTAGAACAAGCTTCGAACGAACACCAACAAACGCGCGAAGAGCGAGAATCACTTAAAACGCAATTATCAGTTACCGAACAACAACTCACGGAAAAACAAGAAACTGTTAATAATTTTGCTGCAGACTTAGAAACAAAACGTTTAGATATTGAAAATCTAAATGCAGAGAAAGAGCAAGCTCTGGCAGACAAAGCCTCGCTTATTGATGAGCTCGAATCACTAAAAAGCACGCTCAACGATACCAATAAAAACCACGAAGCCAGAGTAAAAGAGCTAACCACATCAA
>CAYUVE010000024.1:0-14581 GCA_964447985.1 uncultured Thiotrichales bacterium | reverse complement strand
CTCAACGATACCAATAAAAACCACGAAGCCAGAGTAAAAGAGCTAACCACATCAATAGATGATGCCCATCGTTCATCACAAGCACTTGAACAAGACAACAATGAACTTAAGCTCAAACTCAAAGAAGCAGCCTGCGAAAATGAGCGCCTTAAAGTCTCTATTGAAGGCGAAATCGACGCCGAAGTCGCTCGCCTACTAGAGGAAGTAAAAGCCAAATCTTCTGAGCTCACCAGCCTGCAAAGCGAGCTTAACAGCTCGCAAAAACACAGTGAAGAATTAGAAAATAGAATTAATACACTTGGCGAACAACTTAAGGAAAACCAGGAAAGCTATCAACAGAATATTGACGAACTCAATACTGCACTCGATGCCGCGAAACAAGCTAGCGAGTCCGCACAATCCGCCAGCAATGATCACCAAAAAACTCTAGCCCAGCTTGACGATCAGCTCAGCGCGAAAGAATCAGAGTTACAATCAAGTCAGGCTCGCTTATCTGAACTTGAGCTTGAGGTCAATACGCATAAAGATACGCAATCATCGCTTGAAGAAAAAGTGAATGATCTTGAACAAGCACGACAAACTCTTGAAGATCAGGTCTCCAGTTATGAGACTGAAATTGCTTCGCTGAAGACAGCGCAAGGTGATCAAGGAGAGCTTGCACAACGCATTGAATCACTTTCAAACGAAAACAATCGTCTACAAGATACATTAACAAACGTTGAGCAAAACCTTAATGCCGCCAATAGCCAACTTGAGACAGCGCAATCTTATTCACAAGATCTAGGTGATGAAAGCAAGAAACTAAAACAAACTGTCTCCGAGCTTGAAGCCGCCAAGCTCGCTCTGGAAGAGAAACTGTCAACAGTTGAATCAGCCCAAGAAGACAATTCTGCTTTACAACAAAAAATCGATGAACTTGAACAAGCCAAGCAGTCACTCGAAGCCGAGCTTGAAAACAAACAAGGTGACGATGCAGAAACCGCGCGCAAACTAAAAGAGTTTGAGCAAGAAAAATCAATACTGATTGAGAAAATTGGCAATACCGAGGAAGTCATTGAATCGCTGCGTAATGAGGTCAAAGAGCTTTCTGACAAAAACAGTGCTGTTAATCAAGATCTAGAAACATCACGCCTGGATTCGCAAAAAGCCTTAGATGAAGCAGCATCACGCCTTAAGCAAGCTAATGATGAACATACCACGCAACTCGGCGAGTTACAAAAACAGCTTGATGCACAAATTGATGACCACCAAAAGACCAATTCAACGCTAGAAGACATTCACGCCAACTACCGTACAGAACGACTCGATCTAGAAACGCAGTTGCATGAGCAAACCTTGCTGAAAGAACAAGCCAACGCCGAGCGTGATGCAAATAAACTAGAAGTTGAGGGCCTACGTGCAGAACTCGAATCTCTAACACAACAACTTAGCGATTCAGCAGATAGCACTTCTAGCTCTGCCGATACAGAACAACTGCAGCGCTTATCATCTGATTTGGCTAAAGCTGTTGAGTATCGCAAACAAAGTGAAATTGCTAAACAGGCTTTACAAGATGAAGTCACTGATTCGCGCAAAGAAATTGCTCGACTCAAAGGCGAGAATGATGGTCACTTAGAACTACGCATACAGCTGGAAGGCCAGTTAGCCATACTTAGACAACAAATGTCAGCCAACCCTGCAGCGAATGAAATTATCGATAACATCAAGAACTTGACTGATGGCAACAATATTACCAGCATGCCAACAATCACGGATATCGGCCAAACCAGCTGGGAGACAAAACCTCGCAAGCGGTTCAATCTATTTATGGTTATGGCAATAGTCTTAGCGTTTATCTTGATTGGATTAGGCTCATGGCTCTTTAAAGAAGAGCTAGGCCTAGAAGACGAATGGCAATTGGTCATGCAACAACTCAACCTGTCTCAAGAACCCGAGAAAACTAAGAAAGCTGCGCCGAAAACTGATATTGCGACATTAAATACTGTTACCGAGAACAAGGCCGCAAGCACGGATAAACCAGCGGGCAACGATAATACACCGGCAGCCAAACCAACAAACCTATCTAAAGGCAGCAGTCCAGTCGTAACTAGCGCGCCACAACAAAAAGAATCTGAGTCACTGATCGCTGTCACACCTACGTCACGCGATGTCACCCCTGTACCATTTCGTGTCTATCGCAATGCGCTTAAAGATGGCGGTGCTAGTCCGGTTATGGTCGAAATGCCCGAAGGTAATTTCACCATGGGTAGCAGCGTAACGTCTGATTACTTCGAAGAACGACCCCATCGTGATGTCAAAATTGAACGCTTTGCTATCAGCAAACATGAAGTCACTTTTGCCGAATACGAAAAATTCGCTAAAGCCACTCGCCGCCAAACCCCTGATGATGAAGGTTGGGGGCGTGATAACCAACCTGCGATCAATGTATCTTGGCAAGACGCAGTCAGTTATACCACCTGGCTATCAGAACAAACCGGACATACCTATCGCTTACCCAGCGAAGCTGAATGGGAATATGTAGCACGCGCCGGAACCCAAGCAAGTTACTGGTGGGGAAATGAACCACGCGGTGACTATGCTAACTGCCACGATTGTGAAGGTAAGCTAGCAGGCAAACAACCTCTCAATGTAGAAAGCTTTGAAGCCAACCCCTTTGGGGTAAAAAACAGTGCCGGAAATGTAGCTGAGTGGGTACAAGACTGCTATCACTCTAGCTACGAAAACGCACCACTTGATGGCAAAGCTTGGGTCACCGATGGGCAATGCAATAAACGCATGGTTCGTGGCGGATCATTTCGTTCCAATCTAAACCAGCTACGCTCCTCAGCACGCGACTCTTTTGAGATTGGTACACGCAATGAGACGATTGGATTTCGTGTAGTACGTGAATACTAAATGCTATTGGATATCGATAGTCTTTATTCGATAGCTAATTGAAACGCGTGCCGAAACCGTCGCGTCACCCGGGTTAAACGGCACCGAAACACTACTTTTCGCCAACACCGCACTTTCTGCTCTAAACTGATCACGACTGACATGAATTGGCGTCACGGCTGCATCGTCAATCGTTAATCGCTGCACCTCAATTAATTTAACACCCGTTGCACGGGCTAAGGTGCGCGCATCTTCAATTGCATTCTCCGCCGCAAGATCAATAGCATCCTCTCGATAAGAACGCGGATCACTTAACGAAAAACGCACAGCATTGATTTGGTTGACGCCGGCATCCACAACAGCACCAATCAACTTTCCGGCCAGCTCTTTTTTCTTACTTTTTATATGTAAAGGACTGGTAACCGTAAATCCTACAATTTCCGCACCCCGATCTGCGGGAGGATTGCGCGGACGCGAAGACCAAACCGGTTGAATACGAAATTGACCACTGCGATATTCATCTTTCTCTAAGCCTAGAGACTTTAAAGCACTCATAACTTCTTGAATAGACTTTGCATTATCCTCAAGTGCCGACTCAGCTGTCTTTGCCTCGGAAACGATACTCAAATCAATTTCTACTTGATCAGCAGGCACCTTGAGCTCGGAAACACCTCTTACTGAAAGCAAGGGAATGTCATCCTCAGCATTCGCTCCAGCGGCCGATATAAATACTAGTAGTAATACAACGCAGCAACGCCTCATCATGCCAGCACCCAATCTGTTATTCGTAAGAGTCTAGAATACGCACTAATCAAAACAAAGCAATGACAAAACCACTTTCAAAATCGCGCCAAAACTGTAACTCTTTGATATACTTGGCCGCAATCGATGCTATAGGCGATTAATGCCATGAGAATATGGCTTGGCACGACACTAATTCTTGCAGGGGTGCTGCTGTTACCTAGTATCGCAGCCAGCGAATCAAAACTCGTTGAACAACGAGACCAATTTATTGCCGCTGAAAAAGCACTACGCCGAGGTGATCTGGCGACCTATGAGCGTTTGATTCCTAGCCTTAACGACTACCCTTTACTACCTTATTTACAATACGCCCGCTTGCGTCGTTATCTCAGCCAAGCCACACCTGAAAAAGTCAATCGATTTATTGAACAGTATCCCGAGTCCCATTTAGCACAACGATTGCGCTCTCGCTATCTTGAACGCTTAGCAAAAAGGAACGATTGGGATGCTTACATCGATAACTATGTTTTTACTGACAATATCGAAGACAATTGTCGTTATAACCTAGCCTTATATCACAGCGATTACCAACAAATCGCTCTCAATGCTGCAGCTAAAATTTGGGTGAGCCCAAAGTCACTACCCAAAAGCTGCGACCCGCTGTTTGAGTATTGGTTTGCTGCCGGCGGCCCCAGTGCAGATACAGCCTGGCAACGCTTTGAGTTAGCGATCAACGCTCGACAAATGCATTTAGCCAAGTATCTATTACGTTTTTTACCCGAAAGTGATTTGGCACTTGCAAATCGCTGGCGCAGCTTGCGTCGCTACCCCTTGTCGGTTTTGAATAAAAACATACCTCTTTCGCAGCACCCTTACCATGACAGAGTACGACTTTATGCAGCGGTGCAAACTGCTCGTATTGCTCCAGATAGATTGGGCGAAGTCTGGTCAAAAATGGTGGCATCACGCGGTATAGATAGCCAACTAATAAACCAAGCTACTGCGAATATTGCTTTAATTTTAGCGCGCAAGCATCATCCTCAAGCACGCTTTTGGTTTGAAAAGCTTCCACGCAATGAATTTGATAGCGTTCACCATGAGTGGTATCTACGTGCTTTATTACGCGCCCAAGACTGGTCGGCAATATCTGCTGCGATCAAACATTTACCTAATACACTAAAACAAGACACACAATGGCGCTATTGGAAAGCAAGATCGCTACAACAACTCGGAGAAGAAAAAGAAAGCCATGCCATATACTCAGAGATAGCGGAACACCGTAGTTATTATGGTTTTCTCGCCGCAGATAAGCTTAATCTAGACTACCAATTTAACCCTGAGCTACTTAAATATACTCAAACTGAGATTGACCAGTTTGAACAGCTTGACGCCGTAAAACGTATCAAAGAATTAGTTGCCTTAGATCGAAAAACCGATGCTCGACGTGAATGGTATTATTTGTTACCGCATCTCAACAATGAATCGTTAAAAAAATTCGCCGCGCTATTACATCAATGGGGCTGGCATGACCGTGCAATTCTGACTGTTGCGCGTAGCGATCATCGTGATGACTTAGAATTACGCTTCCCATTGCTACATCAAGATACTGTCCAAAAATACGCCAAACAACGCAAACTTGACCCAATGCTGATGCTCGCTATGATTCGTCAAGAAAGCGCGTATAACGTTGAAGCACGCTCACATGCCGGTGCTCGTGGTTTGATGCAACTCATGCCGGCAACCGCACGTAATGTTGCTAAGTCTTTAGGGCTAAAACTCAAAAAGAAAGCACAACTCTATAAGCCAGATTTTAATATTGCCTTAGGTAGTAGTTACATCGCACAAATGCTGAAACGCTTTGACGATAACAGTATATTAGCTACCGCCGCCTATAATGCTGGGCCACATCGCGTTAAACGCTGGTTGCCTGAAGACACCCAACTACCGGCAGATATTTGGGTGGATACGATTCCGTTTAATGAAACACGGGGCTATGTAAAAAACATCCATGCCTATATCGCTGTTTATAACTACAGATTAGGTAATAACCCCGTAGTCATCTCACAGCAAATGAAACCAGTAGGACCAAAACTAACCGCCAAGGTAAAACAAACTGGTGTTATGGCTAGCTCGGCTATTGTGGTGCCGGTGTCAAACTAATAAATTTATCGTTTTCATCAATACGCAATAAAAACTCACCATCAATACCTTTATGGGTTAAGACACTGCGTAGAATTGATGCTGGCAGGTGAATCACGCGACCATCATTCGCACGCGCAACCACCGTATCCACCTCGCCACGATAATACTCAAGATAACGGTGTGCGGGTATCGACAGATATAAACGGATTGTCTGTTCCACCCACTAAACCCTATGAGCGGATTTTATATAAAGCTCGATCAAAATGATTCTTGATATTGGATTTCGCCACCCCTAAGGATGTAACAAATACCCAGAGCATTAAAAGTGTAAAACAAAACTTGAATAAGCCACCCCAAGAAAACAACCAAGTAATCAGCATTAAAAGAAATAAGCCAATAATAATGATTGGGCCGTAGTCGCTCCAACGCTGGCCCAAAGCGAAAAACCCATCTGCAAGCTTCTCGTCCCAACTACGGTTGGCTAACTCGACATTATGTGCAACCTCTTGCTCGAGCTCAGAGACTTTATCCTTTAAGTGGGCATTGTCCTCTTCTAGATCGTGAAGTTGAGACTTGGTTTGCTTTAGCTCTTCTTCCAACACTGATTCTTTACTCGCGTCGTTTTCACTTGCCATAATTAATCACCTTATTCACTTTCACCAACTGCTCATACAACAGTAGCACCAAAAATATTTAAAACGGAATCACCTTGCCGTCATAGGCAACAAAGGTTCCTAATTCATACCGACCAATATTATCAATAACCTCTCGCATTCCCGATACGGAACCATGGGTATCAATTAAACCACTATGCGATGTCATATCTGTTTTGACCCACCCAGGGTGTAAGCATATAACTTGAATACCATGCGGCTGTAAATCAATCGCCATTGACTTGGTGCATATCACCAACGCTGCCTTGGCCGCTCGATAGGCATAGCACCCACCACTGGTATTATCATCCGAGGAGCCCATCTTAGAACTTAGGTTAGCGATACGACCTTTGACATTAGCCACTCGCTGCCAAAGCTTCTGCACAACTTTCACCGGCGCCACACAGTCAACATCGAATACCTTATGCATCATGTCCGCGTCAACCTGATCAAGGCTTTGCTTACTACCATAAATACCGGCGTTATTGATTAAAATATCGATATTCTGCGGTAGTTGATCTAGAATTTTCTCGCCAGCCGGCTGAGTCACATCCCATTGCACACAATGCAAGGCAGCAGAATCGATACCGCTTAAGCCACCCGTATCACTGCGATAACACGCCCAAACCTGGTGTCCATCCGCAAGATACTGCTTTACAAACTCTAAACCGATACCACGATTAGCACCTGTTACGACAATATTCATCACCACACCAAAAAGAATCGCATTGAGTTAACCCATCATCCGTTTATCCTCGCCGAGGATAGCCAATAAAATAAACCTGCTCTAGCATTTGTTGCAGACCACGATTTTGAAAATGAGTTTCGTCTGCCAAGATATCGTGACTGGCTAATGGCCGTATCGGTACAACTTCAGCAAAGTGATCACGAACCTCGCTAGCAGGCACCGAAAATGGAGGGCCATCCATAGCGGACTGGTCGTAGTCAAAGCTTACCAATAACAGCGAAAGAGGCTCAGGGACAATATCGATTAAATGCCAACAATATTCGGCTCGCATTGAGCTAGGCAAGGCAACCAAGGCCGCGCGATCGTATACAGCCTTAACTCCCTCACAATGCTGGGCACTGAACTGAAAAAAGTCACCACAGTAAATCGTAATATTGCCCGCAGACCAGCGCTCAAGTAGACCAACAGACTCTTGTTTCGCATCGAGTTCATTTTCGTTAAAAAATGCCTGCACAGCAGTATCACTGAGCTCTACACCGATGACTTCCAAACCTTGTTCTGCCAGCCACAATAAATCCTTAGACTTGCCACATAAGGGAACCAATACTCGATCACCCTGAGAAAGCCCCAAAACATCGAAATAAGCCAACAAATTCGGGTTCACTTCGTCCCGATGAAAACCTATTTCATTGTTTTGCCAACGTTGATGCCAAAAATCTGCTTTCATAGATCTTCTTGTTAAGAATCCATAGAATAATCGACTAAATTTGAATGCTTTGTGATTAATCGCTGCCAGACTGCGTTAATCTATATTGTTGTTTGTTTGGAATACTCATAAATGCTTAGCCGTACTCTTCTAATCTTTGCTCTAATTCTACCTTTTCAAGCTTTATTCGCGGACACCAGCTTACGTGTCGCCGGCTCAAGTACGGTATTACCCCTTATCGTCGATGCTGCTGAAGCTTTTAAGGCCAAACATCCAAATACTAACATTACCGTTTCAGGCGGCGGCTCCGGTACGGGCATTAATTCAGCGCTCAACGGTATTATTGATATCGGCATGACATCGCGCCGCCCCACCGAAAATGAAAATAAAAAACTACAACAAGGTTTTGAAATCATTGATATTGCTACCGACGCAGTGGCTATTACCGTTTCAAAAGCCGTTATCGAGAGCGGCATCGAACAACTTAGCGTGCAACAAGTGGCTGATATCTACCGTGGGAAAGTCAAAAACTGGCAAGAGCTGGGCGGCAATAATCAGAAAATTCTCGTTATTGACAAAGAACCCTCGCGCGGCACACGCCACGTTTTTGCCAGTTTAATTTTAGGCAATGCTAAAGCTCGTGCCCCAGGTGCTAGTCTTGTTTCCGGCTCAAATAACGAAGAACGTTCAATTATAAGTCGTAGCGATCAAGCTATCGGTATGTTGTCATACGCCTGGTTAAATGATCAGGCACGCGGTATCGACCTGGTACTTGATGATGGCAAAGCTGTGAGCCCGAGTAAAAGCAACATTCTTGATGGCAGTTACCCCTTACAACGTAGCCTATCGATAATCGTTAGCAAACAGCGCAGCAAAGACCTACAGAGCTTTATTGATTTTCTTAAATCACCTGCTTTCTCAGTTCTAGTTGAGAAAAACGGTTATTTACCCTTAAACATTAATAGTGACGCCTGAGCCAATGTGGTTGCGTAGCTGGATAACTCTTTCTGTCATTATCAGCCTTAGCTTAGTCGCGATATTTATTGGCTTTTTAATCAGCGCTTCAATGCCCTTTTTTTCTAGTTACGGGGTGTCGCCACTGTTCGAAGCTGAATGGTATCCCTATGAAAACCTTTATGGCTTATTACCGGCTCTGCTTGGCAGCCTATGGGTCATAGGCCTAGCACTAATCATTGCACTACCCTGTGGCTTAGCTATCGCTATCGTTTCAATCGAGTTAGTCCCGAAGCCCTACCAGGCTTATCTAAATTTATGCATCGATATTCTTGCTGGTATCCCTTCAGTTGTTTACGGCTTACTCGGCCTAGCACTCTTATTACCTTGGCTTGAAACGCAATTCGATTTATTGAGTGGCCACAGTCTATTCGCCGCCGGCATACTCTTATCAGCAATGATAGTGCCTACCATCGCACGCCTGAGTCAGGACGCATTTCACGATATCGATAATAGTTATAGAGAAACTGCTGCCAACCTAGGACTTGATTGGTCACAACGATTATTTTTCGTTTTACTACCTCAAGCATGGCCAGGCATTCGATCTGCCACCCTATTAGCAACTGGTCGCGGCTTGGGTGAAACCATCGCCGTGATGTTAGTCGTTGGCTCTATCGATCGCCTACCGGAGCCTTGGTATAACCTATTCTCTCCAGCGCAAACCATTACATCTCGAATTGGTAGAGAAATGGGGGAAGCCACAGTAGGTGGCGATCAATGGTCAGCACTCATGGCCTGCGGCCTAGTCTTAACACTGATCGTTATGCTACTAAGCATCTTCTCGCATTTGCCCAAGAAAGCTCAGCCTTATGTTTAATCGCCTAACAAAAATTGCCTTGCTCGCGCTAGCCTTACCGGCAATACTGCTACCCTTAGCATGCATGGGATATTTGATTTATCAAGGTCTGCCAGAACTCGGTAATGCTTTATTTAGTTCAACCAGTCAAAACGCGGGCTTTAGCGGCCAGCAAAATATTCTGCCGCAATTAACAGGCTCACTCGCACTTAGTTTGATCGCTTGCATCATCGCTTTCCCACTAGCTCTTGGCTTAGCTCTCTACCAACAACTCTATGCTAACAGCCTAGTCAAACGGCTGCTGCAACATGGTTTAACCACCTTTCAAAGCATACCGCCTTTAGTATTTGGTTTATGTGGCTTAATTGTTTTTGTTCATTTATTAAGCTGGGGCATTTCTTTAGCTGCCGGAGCGCTCGTCTTAGCGTTAATCATCTTGCCACTCTTAACACTCAATACACTCAATGCATTGGAGAGAATCCCAAGCGAATACACTGAATCAGCCCAAGCACTAGGCATGAGTGCCGCACAGATAATTTGGCATGTCTGGCGACCCCGAGCTTGGCGCAGCTTAGTGACTGGGCTATTTCTCGCTATCGCTCGCACACTATCTGAAACAGCCCCTATTTTGTTTACCGCTGCGGTATTTTCCGGCGTTAGCTGGCCTGACTCCCTGTTCTCACCCGTTACCAGCTTACAAACGCATATATTTTATTTGGCACAAGAAGCCGTGGATGAACAAGCTGTTGCACGCGCCTGGAGCAGCGCCTTACTTCTTGTTATGCTAGTGATTGGCTTTAGCTTATTAGCACAAAGGGTAAATAAGGCAACCCTGAGATCTGAATAAATACTATGCTCAGTCTTCACCGCTCTAAACAAAGCACTCAGGTCACTGATCAAGATGACCAGATACTCCTTGAGATAAACAACTTATCTCTAGTCCGTAGTGGTCACCGCATTCTAAATAACTTTGCAATGACCTTACCGCAACGCGGCATCACCAGCATTATTGGCCCTTCTGGTGCGGGAAAGAGTTCTTTATTACGCTGCATTAATGGCTTAAACAATGATTGGTCTGGACAAATTCACATTGCAGGCGCTAACACGAAGCGTTGGCCAGACGGTGAAGATGCCCTACGCCGACAAGTCGGATTAATTAGCCAAAAACCAACTGTCTTCCCCTGTTCTATTGCAGATAACGTGATATTTGGCATTCGCGGCAAACAACGCCGCCAAGAACAAACCAAACTCATTCAATCCTGCCTAGAAAAAGCGGCTTTATGGGATGAGGTTCACCATCGACTTAAAGACCGAGCTGAAACACTTTCTATTGGCCAACAACAAAGGCTTTGTATCGCACGCGCTTTAGCCGTAAAACCAAGTCTATTACTGTTGGATGAACCCACAGCATCGCTAGACCCGCGTTCAAAAAATAAAATCGAGGCATCGTTAAAACAGCTTGCCGAAAAAATGCCTATTGTCATTGTGACTCATGATCTTGATCAACTAGAACGCTTAGCAGGCCACGCCGTGTTTATGTGTGACGGTAATTTGATCGAGCAAGGTCTATGTAAAGATTTATTAAACCAACCTCAGCGTGTTGAAACACGTGAGTTTTTCCAATGGAGTGTTTGCGATTGTCCACCTGACGGTGATTAAAGTTTTCTAATTAAGCTGGGCACGTAACCCCCGTACCACCAAGACCACAATAACCGTTTGGGTTCTTCGCCAAATACTGCTGGTGATAAGTTTCAGCATAATAAAACTCTGGCGCTGTTTTTATTTCCGTTGTAATCCCACCAAAACCAGATTGCTTGAGTCGCGACTGATAGTCAGCCAAGCTTGTATTAGCTAATTCTTTTTGTTCGTCTGAATAAGTATATATACCGGAACGATACTGTGTCCCCCTATCATTGCCTTGGCGCATACCCTGGGTTGGATCGTGTGCTTCCCAAAAGGTCTTAAGCAATTGCTGATATGAAATAACTTGCGGATCAAAGACGATATGTACAACTTCATTATGCCCGGTCATGCCACTGCATACTTCTTCATAACTTGGGTTAGGGGTATAACCCGCAGCGTAACCCACCGCTGTGCGGTAAACACCGGGTAGCTGCCAGAAACATTTTTCTGCACCCCAAAAACAGCCTAAGCCAAACATGGCTTCTTGCATGCCATCGGGATACGGGGCCTGCATAGCATTACCACTAACATAATGCTTGTCGGGAACAGGCATGGGCACATCACGGCCCGGCAAGGCCTTTTCTGGTTCAGGCATTGATAATGATTTATGGCCAAACATAATCTACTCTTTGCTTTACTTGTCTCGATATTGATTGACATGATGAATGAGAGAATGTTGCGTCTCATCATCAAGATCCAAGAACTGGACACCAATGTGGTACTCATTTTCTGATAGGCGAAGAAATCGCGTTACCAGGGCATCGCAGGCAACCATAAACTCGTCACTCAGCGGCACACTGAGATTAAATGTTACCCTGTCTTTAGGGCCCGACCAATGCCCTTCGGGAAACAACTGTTGCACCGTCCAATAGTCACAGTTAAACGACACACCCATATAGGAGATATCAATACTCGGTATCGATAATACTTCCCCGTTGTCCATTAACACATCAACGGGCAAATTAACCTCTATACGTGGAGAAAGCCGCCTTTCCATTTAGGTGTTAATTACCTTCATATTGCCTGTCACTACATTGTTATCATGTTACCTTGTTTTGCAGCACTAAACCCACTTCCGTATCACGTTTTTTCTTCATCCTTGACTCGTAATAGCAACAATAAGGCCATTAAATCTTCCGCATCAACAAACTGCCCAACACATTCTGGCACAATCTTTTGCAGCGCCTCGATAACCGGCAATCGTTGATATGCGTCTCGGTGAGCAAAGTGAATATATTTAAGCGCCAGAAAAGCATCGAACCAGCGCCAAAAGCGTACTCTGAGCGCAACAATACTTGCAGTATTTTCCTGAATTTCGGCTAGACGTTGATCAATACCCTGCTCAATGAGAAATGTCTGCATCACATCAGGCAAAGCATCTATATTAAAACTATCGGATTCGCCACCTAGCGCACCAACCCAGCAAGCAAGATGACGCAAATCAATAAATGCCTGGGGATGATAACTGGTAAAACTACCAGCCTCTTTCTCCAGCCATCGAGATAAAGTCGGCCCAGTACCAAAGGGAACACGTTGAGACAACCTGGCTGAAGGAAATACACGAGTCGTATCAATCCGAGAGCACAAATTCAAGGCTGTAAATTTATGAATAAAATAAAAGTCTTCGCCGCCTTGACGTTTATTCATGCCACCTTGCGCCATATAAGCCTGCGCGGTCACGGCAAAACAAGAACCTAAGGTATGGTAATCATAAGGCAAGCCAGCATAGCGAATACCCAACACGTAGTAGCGAAGATGACACTCGTAAGCAGCCATCGCCTGCTTATGCTTTTCATCAGAAATCTCATCGACACGATGCGCAAAATTAATCACAGCGATCGAGTCACTCGTATGCGATGTAAAATGATTAAAAACCGCCGTTAAATAATTCGCTTCAACCAGGCAGTCAGCATCAAGAGATAAACAAATTCCATTTTCCTGATCCGCCATCGCGAAACGCGAAACAGCCAGATCAAACCCCAGCTTACGCGCATAACCGACACCGCGGTGCTTAGTTGGCACATCGCTTATGATCAGAACATGTAGGTTAAAATCACTGGCATTATGCAAAGACGCCCATTCACTGACTTCTGCATAAGTCTTTTGATTTTGGCGATGAACCGCTTCATCATCAGCTTCAGACGCGTTTATAATAAGCAAAATCTCAACCGCACATGCAGGCCGATCACAACGATACAAACACTCCAGCGTGTTCATCACTTCCGGTTCGTCATAGCAAGGGATAATAATGCTCAGCGCCAAGTCATTGGCTGGTGCAGCAAAATCATTATCTGTTGCCAAAGCAAATCGCTGTTGATATTGTCTCCAGCGCTGCTGAAACGCCTGGCTTAGTGGCTGATGAAGACCTGACATAGCAAATACACGTACCGAAATCACGAAAACATGGCTAAAAAATCGATAGACCTACTCAGCGCTACCAACCCAAAGTGGGTCGGCGTTATATTAGAAAATTTTGACGCATTTCTGGCAGACCACGCTAATTGTGAGCGCAAAGCCTCATCCTTGGCAATGAGTATGGTCGTACGCTATCCAGACAGACCCAAAATCATTCCTGCTCTTGTCGAGCTCGCACAAGAAGAACTTGAGCATTTTGGCCAAGTTTATGAGCTAATGGAAAAGCGTGGTGTCAGCCTGATCAAAGATGAACCCGACCCTTACGTCAATCAACTTTGCGACAAGATGAGGCATGGCAGAAATGACCGTTTTCTTGATCAATTACTGGTCTCATCCGTCATTGAATGTCGCGGCGCAGAACGCTTTCGCATTATCGCTGAAGCCCTAGAAGACCCGGAGCTCAAGCAGTTTTATAAAATCTTGGCTGGATGCGAAGCTAAACACGGCAATGTTTTCGTAGAAATGGCATTGAATTATTTCGACGAAGACATCATATATCCTAGACTAGAAGAGTTAATGCAGGAAGAAGCAAAGATTGTAGAAACTCTGGAATGGCGCCCTTCTCTGCATTAAGCTGATACCTACATAAAGAGGGTTGGAGCAATGGAAGAAGAAACCAAAGAAAACATCACCAGCCGCACAACCTGGCTGCGCCTGTTCTTCATGATTATTTTCGGCCTATTGCTAGTTGTAGCTCTCTATGTCGCAGCCGCCGTCGCTCTCGTTCAATTTGGTTTTGTACTCTTTACCGGTGAACGCGGGGAACGCCTAAAAGAGTTTGCCAATCAACTCTCGCAATACATCAATCAATGCGTACGCTTTATTTTATTTGATAGCGAAGACCAACCCTTCCCCTTTGATGACTGGCC
>CAYUVE010000023.1:0-19317 GCA_964447985.1 uncultured Thiotrichales bacterium | reverse complement strand
CTCTTATATGCAGGCAGCACAACAGTTTAACTTCAAACTCAATATCTCTTGCCCTGATGACTATCGCCCGAAATCTGAAATAATGGAGACACTCGGTAGTCACAGCGAAATTATTAACGACCCACATGCAGCCTGCAAAAACGTCGACCTCGTTGTCACCGACGTCTGGGCTAGCATGGGACAGGAAGACGAAGCTGATGATCGTAATAAAGTCTTCGCACCCTACCAAGTTAATACTGAGTTAATGGCAGAAGCGCATAACGATGCGTTATTTATGCATTGTTTACCTGCTCATCGTGGTGAAGAAGTCAGTGTCGATGTTATTGATGGATCACAAAGTGTGGTCTGGGACGAAGCCGAAAACCGACTTCATGCACAAAAAGCTCTACTTGAGTTTTTAATTCCAGCGGTGAGAGAAGAATAGTGAACGTCGTCGTCGACGTTAAATCGATTAGCTGCCGTTATTCCAAGGAAATAGTGCTTAACAAGCTCTCTTTCCACGTCAATGCTGGCCAAATAGCCTGTCTATTAGGACCTTCCGGCTGCGGCAAAACCACCGCGCTACGCGCGATAGCTGGGTTTGAAAATATTAGCGAAGGCGAAATACATTTACGCGGACAGCGTGTCTCATCAAGTACCAACACACAAGCACCAGAAAAACGCCAACTTGGCATGGTCTTTCAAGATTACGCCTTATTTCCGCATATGAATTTGGCTGATAACATCAGTTTTGGTCTGCGCAATGAGTCAGCCTCTGAACGCCGCACGCGCGTCGCTGAATTGCTAGATACAGTCGGCCTACCCGATTACCAAGGACGTTACCCTCACGAACTCTCTGGTGGACAACAACAACGTATCGCGCTTGCCAGAGCATTAGCCTCAAAACCTGATTTGATATTAATGGATGAGCCTTTCTCCAATCTCGATGTGGAACTACGTGAGCAGCTTAGCCATGACGTTAGAAAGATTCTTAAGTCACTGGGTACTAGTGCCATCATCGTTACGCACGACCAACAAGAAGCCTTTGCGCTAGCTGATGTCATCGGCATTATGCAAAAAGGACAAATATTACAGTGGGATACGGCTTTTAACCTTTATCACGAACCTAACCACCGTTTTGTCGCGGATTTCGTCGGCCAAGGCATACTGATGAAAGGCTACCTTGTATCACCCAGTTCAGTTGCTACAGAGATCGGTTTGATAAACGGGAATCGAGCCTACACGTGGCCCAAGGGAACAGAAGTTGACGTTTTACTTAGGCCTGATGATATCGTGCCGGACAGCAACGCTAACTTAAAAGCTGAGGTAGTACATAAAGCATTCAAGGGTGCTGGCATTATGTACACGCTGAAATTACCGACCGGTGCAAAGGTATTATCCATCTTTCCCAGCCATCAGGATCATGACATTGGCGATCTCGTCGGTGTTCGCATTGCAGCCGACCATCTAGTCGCCTTCAACTACTCCTAACCAAATCCTTAATACGCATTTTTGTGAATAAAACCATTAAAAATGGTTTTTAAAACAATTTTCGCATCTAACCATACAGACCAATTATTAATATACTCAAGGTCGTACTCGACTCGTTTTTGCATCTTCTCTAAGGTATCCGTCTCACCACGCCAACCATTAACTTGCGCCAAACCGGTAATCCCCGGTTTCACCTTATGACGAAGCATATAACCACTGATCAATCCCCGATACTCTTCATTATGAGACACCGCATGCGGTCGCGGCCCAACAATTGACATAGTACCCGCCAAGACATTAAAAAACTGTGGCAACTCATCTAAAGAGGTACGACGCAAAAAAGCGCCAAATTTGGTAATACGCACATCGTCCTTGGTGGCTTGTTTTATTTCCGTTCCGTCCTCTGTTACCGTCATACTACGAAACTTGTATACTTCAATCATCTCACCATTGATACCATAACGCCTCTGCTTAAATAGCGCGGGCCCGGGAGATGAAAACTTTACTCCCAAAGCTATTAAAAGCATCGGGATAGAAATGCCAATCAAAATCCCGCTCGTCACCACCACATCAAATGAGCGCTTAAGCCAACCATCCACGCCATAAAACGGCGTGTCATAAATACTGACAACCGGCAACCCACCAATATTGCCCCAGCGAGCACTTAAGAGGTCAAACATGAAAAAATCTGGAACGATATAAACTGAGACCGTCGTATCAGCCAACTTCGACACCAACATCTTGATCCGTTCTTCTGCGCGCATCGGCAGCGCTATAAAAACCACATCAATTTGACCTTCACGCGCCGCTCGAATCAAATCATCCATGGTACCCACCAAAGGCAAAGGATCATGCACTAATGGTCTCGGCCCTGAAGTCCGGCGATCATCGTAAAAACCTACCGGCTTCATCCCCATGTTCTGGGAGCTCAACATTGAATAAGCGACTTGCTTACCAAGATCTCGCGCACCGGCTATAGCTACACGACGGATATTCCAACCACGCTTATATAAGGTGTACTGCACCCATAAAAGCAACGCATGCCACATCACAAGTACGAATGGCGTCACCAAAAACCAAGTAAACAGTGTAAGGCGGGAATATTCAGCAGAGGTTTTGGTCGCCGAACCCAGTAGCAATATGACAGCCACAACAATAAGCCATATATAGCCGATCTTCACCGAGCGCTTGGCTAATGACACAACGCCAGAATCTAAATAGAGTCGCTGTACTCCAGCAACAAACAGAAACAGCCCAACCCCTATAGCTAACGCCAGGCTATATTTGTCATTCCATTTGACCGAATAGATATTTGCAACAACAAAAAACACCAAGCCAACTAAGATTGCATCCCCAGTCCGAGATATAAAATTTAATCTGGATGAATGACTTGTTCTAAACCCCTGAGAACCTACCACGAACTCTCCCCAACACTATCTATCGACGCTTATTTAACGCAGGCAATCCATCATACCTTCAGTGTATCTTCTCTCTCATTGCTTACTTTAGGCAAGCGATAAAAAACCATGCAATAAAAATCACGATTTATTCAGGTATTGAACCTTATTCTAACAATACAGCACTCACGTTTTATACACGTCTGGAAACAGACGTTTAAATACGATACTGTTCGCTCTAAATGGCAGTACGCCAGTGTCGGTGGGCTTAACACTGTTTGGAGATGCCGCTAAGCGCGACAGACAAAACACTCATAAGTATTTGTTTTATTTGAATATTCCATATTGGCATATCGTTTGCTACGTTGATGACAAACTAAGACGAGAGAGATAGCACCATGAAAAATAAATTTTCTGCGAAACAACCCATTACCGGCTTCGCAATTATCTTGCTGGCACTCTTGGCTACTGCCTGTGGTGGCGGTGGCGGGGGAAGCAATGCCCAGCAACAACAGTCTCAAGATGACTCTCAAGACAATGATGCAGACCAAGATGCGCAGAACCCAGGCCCACAAGCAGCAACGTGGGACAACTTTAGCTGGGACGATGGTTCTACCTGGCAATAGCTTTTAATAATTTTAATATTCGAATTTTTAGTTTTTGTAGGAGATTAGACAACATGAATAAACGACTCATCGCTCAAGCTACCTTAGCTGCTTTGGCACTATCAAGTGGATCAGTATTTGCTGCTCCCGTAGCGATACCGAACAATATCGAACCTAATACACCAGCACGCGCTGAAGCTGTTCAGGAAAACTTTGCGGTCGTAGAAAATGCCGTCAATGACAGCAATGATGAGATAATCGACAATGCTAATGCAATCGGCGTAAATGCGACCAACATCGGCAGTAACGCCAGCGCTATAGGCGATAATACCTCTAACATAATGCAGAACGCAGGTGATATTAGTACCAACGCTGCTGATATTGATACCAATGAAACGGCTATCAGTGATCTGCAAAGTGACGTCTCTGACCTACAAAACGCCACACCAAGCTGTGGTGACGATATGGTACAAGTTGGAACATTCTGTATTGATAAATACGAAGCATCATTACACACCGCGGCAACAGGTGGCACACTTATACCTATCGCTAACTGCGATATTACAGGTGCTAACTGTGTTCAAGTTCCTGGTGGAGCCGCTAATCCTAACGCTATATTTGCCCAAAGCCTAAGTGACACCGCACCAAGCATCGCTAACTGGTTCCAGGCACTACAAGCCTGTGCCAATGTTGGAAAGCGCCTACCTACCAACGCTGAATGGCAAACAGCCGCTGTCGGATCTAATGCAATTCTTGCCAACGAACTAGCTGGTGACGGCACTGATTGCCGAATTAATGGTTCTTTTCCAGCTGATTTCCGCGCACCTGATAATGCAGGAGCAACCAATAACTGTACATCTGCGTATGGTGTCGTTGATATGATCGGTAATGCTGGAGAATGGGTCGCTGACTGGGTACAAGGCCAAGGCGACACCGGCACCGCTAGACCTGGAGAAGACAGCGAAAATAGTGCAACATTTGGCGGCGATTCTGTTGACAACGTCACCCCTGCAGACAATAACGGTGTCTCAACAGACGGAGATCTAACTAACGCAAACGAAGAAGAAAACGTACTGCCTGCTGCTATCTTCCGCGGCGGTCAAGCTAATGAAGGCGCCCAGGCCGGTGAGTTTTCTGTTGGCTTTAACGCTTCACCGTCATTTATTGGTAACGGTTCAACCATCGGCTTAGGTTTCCGTTGCGCGAAGGACTTATAATTTAAACACCTAGCGTGTGGAGCATAGGGATGGATGCTCCACCGCTTAGTTTTTTAACTTTGGTACTGCATAATCATGAAAATCAAAAATTTCTTACAGATCTTAAGCCTAGCTTTACCTCTAGTCATCTCTGCATGTGGCGGTGGCGGTGGCGGTACTGCCGGCAGTACGACTGGTGATGCTAACGCTGACGATACAAATGATAATGCATCATCAGAGAATACAGCTCCCGTAGCCAATAATGATACTGCGCCCAGCATTACACAAGGAGGATCTATCACGGTTACGGCAAGTCAAGGTGTATTGGCAAATGATACTGATGCTGATAATGACCCGCTAACTGCGCAACTAATATCAGGCTCAGATAATGGCACGGTAGTTTTAAATTCAAATGGATCTTTTGTTTATACCCATAATGGCAGCAACAACGCATCAGATTCTTTTACCTACGTAGCTAATGACGGGACGGAAAATTCAAACATTGCTACAGTAAGCCTAAACATTGCTCTGCCTCCGCCTAACAATGCGCCTGTAGCGTCCAATGATAATGTATCTGGAATTGCACAAGGTGATTCTATTACCGTAACCTCAGCCCAAGGCGTGTTAGCTAATGATACCGATGCTGATAGTGACCCGCTAACTGCGCAACTAATATCAGGGCCAAGCAATGGTACCGTAACATTAGAGGCAGACGGTTCTTTTACTTACACCCATGATAATAGTAGTAACGGCTCAGACTCGTTCACCTACGTCGCCAATGACGGCATAGCAGATTCTAATATTGCAACAGTTAATCTGAGCATTGATCTTAATACACCACCAATTGCAGCTTTATTTTGTGACAATACAGATCAGGCAATATCATTTGTCGGCGACTTAAATTCTGTCGTCAGTGACTCAGACGGTGATACCTTAAGTTTCACACAACTGACTAGCCCAGCTAACGGTACAGTTGATAGTTTTGATGTTACGGGAACGTTTACTTATACACCCGATAGCGACTTTCGCGGCATTGATAGTTTTACTTATGAAGTAGACGATCTTCGCGGCGGTGTAGCTACTGAAACTATTCAGATTATCGTAGGTAAAACTCGAATCATGCCACTTGGCGACTCCATTACACGTGGTGTTGGTTCACGTATCGATCCTGAAGATACTCCTGATCCCTTTGATACTGAGCAGGTACGCGTACCTGAAACCGAATTCGAAGTTGGCTATAGACAATTCTTAGCCGAGTCGTTAGCAAATAATGGCTTTGCAGTCGATTTCGTCGGCAACGAATCAGAAACTGTTATAGCTGATTTTTTTGAGAACCAACATGAAGGACACCCTTCAATCAATGCCGATGAGATCCTAAATGGTGCACAAAGATCGACTACTAACAATGACATATTCTTTTTTCCACCTAATCCAGATATAGCAACCCAAGGCATAACTCGCGCACTTGAATTAAATCCAGCAGATATTATTCTTTTACACATTGGAACCAATGATATTAGTGGCGGTAACGGTGATTCTCCTGAGATAGTCGCTCTTGATGTTAATGGTATTTTAGATGCCATAGATAATGTTGACCCCAATATTACCGTGATATTAGCCAGGATTGTATTTAGTAGAGATCCTATACCTAATAATGGTGATATCCCTGAAGACGATGACCCACTTCGTTTTAATAGTGTCATTGAGACCAATAACGCCGTAGTGGCTATGGCACAAGAACGTATAACTAATGGTGATGACATCATTATTGTTGATATGCAATCTAGAGTGGATGTCATAACTATGATTCACGATGATAGCAGTGGCGCGCACCCCACTCCTGAAGGATACCAAGTGATGGCAGATATCTGGCTTCATCCGTTGACAGGAACCTTGGGCATTCCTACGGATACAGATGTTGCCAGCAATATCGGTGCATTCGACGGCAATGCACTGCTAGATCGCTGCCCTGTAATTTAGGAATAATTTGTTAGAATCTCCCTGGACTTGAATATACTGCAGGGAGATTTCTTGTTTTCTAAGAAAATTAAAACTAGCCGCTTTGCTAAACGCTGGTGCCGATTTTGGATGCGCTATAGCTACACTCCTCTAATCGGATTACTCGCAAAACGCTTAGTAGAAATCTTTGCACCCCCGCATTTCGATCGTGTTTCACTCTCTTACATGCATCCTAAAGGCTATATTGCAAGTGATGCAGATATATTCCACGACAACCTAGTACTTGGGAAAAATATATATATTGGTAGTCGCTCTTTGGTATTCCAAAGCAAAGGGGATAGCCGCATCGAGCTAAAAAAGCATGCCGTAATTCATGAAAATGTTTTTATTGAGAGCGGCCAAGGTGGTGAACTCATTATGGACGAGCATTCTAGCATTCATCCAAACTCTTTTATCATGGCATATTGTGGCACAATCAAAATTGGCAAACGTGTCATGATTGCCTCAAACTGTGCGCTCTACCCTTACGACCACGGTATTGAACTATCGCGCCCCATTGCCGATCAGCCATTGACTAGCAAAGGACCTATTGTTATTGGTGATAATGCATGGCTCGGCACTCGTGTTATCGTTTTAAGCGGCGTCAACATCGGCAAAGGTGCAGTCATTGGAGCCGGATCTGTAGTAACCAAGGATGTTCCAGATTATGCAATCGCGGTGGGCAACCCTGCCAAAGTAGTCAAGATAAGAGAGTAAGCGCCGATAAATTTTTACATTGATAAACTAGATTTATAGAACCAAAAATGGCTATTGCATCATGACTGAAGAACAAAATCCTTTTTTTACTGTAGCCATCACTACATATAACCGAGCAGATTCCTATCTGCCGGAAACGCTCAAAAGCGCACTGGCACAAACATATGATAATCTAGAAATACTGCTGTCTGATAATGGCTCAACAGATAGCACGGAAGCGTTGGCCTCTTCATTTAATGATTCAAGACTCAAATACTATAAGCACCCGCAGAATATTCACCCCCGCGATCATTTTCGTTTCTGTATAGAAGAAGCCAAGGGAAAGTATGTATTAATCCTACATGACGACGACACCATATCCCCTGATTTTTTTGAAACTTGTGCTAAACATGTTAACAGCTCAACTGGGTACGGCCTGATTCATACCGGTGTTAGATTAATGGATATTAATAGCCAGTTCATAGAGGACAAACCGAATTTATCAAACAACTCAAATGCGACGGAATTCATCTTAGATTGGTTACAGGGAAAATCTTCCCTGTATTACTGCAATGTCTTATATAACAAAGAGCTCATGATTGAAACGGGCAGCTTCCGTTCAAAGACAGATTATTACCTTGATCTCGCCTCAGATTTTCGACTAGCTGCAAGATATCCGGTACTCAATATCAAAGAAGTTATTGCAAGTTTTAGAGTAGGTAATGCCAGCCTAGGCACCTTAGAGAAATTGGATGCACGTATTGAGGAGTCTAAATATATTAGGGACCTTATCTCTGATCTGGTACCTGAAGATAAAAAAATACTCCGAGATGCTAGTAATGAATATTTTTCACGCAGAATGCTACGCTATGCTGACGAACTGACAGTTAATCTGTGGACCAAGTTCAAACACTATCTACAAATCCACAACGCATTCGAACATAGTTTTAAACTAAGCTCTTTAATAAAAAGATTGCTTCGGCAAAAATATACTCGCCCTTAAGGCTGATAAATAGTGCGCCATTCAAGCTTGGGTCGAACGGCACCTGGCATATCACCAATCCATTGGCCGCGTGCGGATGTGCCTTGCATTTTATCTACTACCTGAAACATTGCCATGCCTTCCACTTTATAGTGCTTAATACGGCGCGGCTCAAACTCATGCATGGCGGCGTTTAATGTAAACATTCCCTCAGATAATAAATTACCAGGAATAGAGGCGATACTTTTATATACACCTGCTGGTCTTGGTTTAGTCGCCCATTCAGGGTCTTGATCAAGCGCCACAAATAGATTCGTACCATGTTCATTTTCTAACCAAAAGGTTGGGGCGAGAGTATGGCCGCTTTCTAACACCTCGAATTCCATTGCAATATTAAAATCAGTTTCTATATCGGCAACGGGATAAAGGTTTAGATCATCATCGACGACGCTAATTGCTCGTAACCTTACGGTATCGGTTCCCGGCGCTTTATCATCCTCCCATCGATATTCTGCTCCGCCGCCACCAACATCTAAATACATAGGAATCACTTCATGCACAGAACCATCTTTCATGACTTGCCCCGAGTTAAGCAAGATACCCCGTGTACACATTCGTGAAATAGCCGGCATACTATGAGAGACAAATAATACAGTTTTGCCACTTTCGCCGACAGACTGCATCTTGTCCAAACATTTTTTCTGGAACTGCGCATCGCCTACTGCCAATACTTCATCAACAATCAAAATCTCAGGCTCTAAGTGTGCAGCAACGGCAAAAGCGAGCCTAACTCGCATTCCACTTGAATAGCGCTTAACCGGCGTATCAAGAAAGTCTTCTACTTCAGCAAAATCGATTATCTGGTCGAAACTTTGGTCAATCTCCTTTTTTTTCATTCCCAATATCGTGCCATTGAGATAAATGTTTTCACGCCCTGTCAGTTCTTGATGAAAGCCGGTGCCGACCTCAAGCAAACTGCTTACTCTGCCTCGAATGCGAACATCACCCTTTGTCGGAGCGGTAATTCTCGATAACACCTTTAATAGCGTTGACTTACCAGCACCGTTAGCACCAATAATGCCCACAACTTCGCCAAATTTGACATCAAACGAGACGCCATTAAGAGCACGCAAAATAGTTTTTGAATTTACGCCATCGTCATCGGAAAAATTATAAAGAGAGCGGTATTTGTGATAATTTTTAAAAGGGCTACGCATAAAAGACGCTAGTGCTGCCGCTGCACTATCATTGGCTTCTTCTTTTGCGCCTAAACGATAGATTTTATGTAAGTCATTTACCCGAATCGCGTACTCTGAGCTCATCTGTATGCACCTAACTATATTACATCTACAAAAACGCGCTCAACACGCTTGAAGTAAATTGCTCCGGTTACCAAGATAATAACTGCAACAATTGCCCCTGGGATAATATATTGCCATTCATATGGTACCCCCAATAGACAGGAGCGATATCCTTCTATAACCGCGACAAGCGGGTTCAACGAGTATATAAAACGATATGTCTCTGGAATACTAGATGAGCTATACACGATTGGCGCTGTGTACATTAACATCCGTATGCCAAAACCCATTGCAAATTTCACATCTCTATAGCGTATGGCTAGCGCCGATAGCCATAACCCCACTCCTAGTGGAACGGCGATCATCAATAAGACAAAAAACGGCAGTAAAACTAAATTCCATGTCGGGCCGATCTGGTAATAAACCATAATCAATACAATGATTGATAGCGATATAGAAAAATCTACTAACTTTGCTAACACTGGCGTAGCTGGATATATCAGACGTGGAAAGTAAACCTTTCCCAATATATTTTGATCGGTAACCAAACTTTGACTAGACATTACCATCGACTCTGACATATACGTCCAGGGAATTATGGCTACGGTAACAAACAGCAAATAGGGAATGTCATCCGTCGGAATTTTAGCCACTTTGCCAAAAATTACAGTAAATATAATTATCTGAATAGCTGGATTTAATATTGCCCACATGAAGCCTAAAATGGTTTGCGCGTATAGCACTTTGATATTGCGCCAAACCAGAAAATAAAATAAGTCTCGGTATTCCCAGAGCTCGTGTAGTACTTGCTTTGACCAACCGGTGTTTGGCGTCAGAACAACTGTTTTATGTTTTGCATCATGCTGTGACATTGAATAAACCTAGATATAAATGTTATTTATAGTCGGTCGAGTACTTTAACTGCAGCGTTCTCTCCGCTAATAAAAGATTGGTCCGTCCACATATACCCCCAATCTCCATAGCGACCACAATAAGCAATCTTAATATCGTCAAGATAACCATGAACAGTTTCTATAGCTTTCGGCCTGTCCAAATCAAAAATCACATTAGCCCAAGGCGCCCAAATTACACTTTTATGTATCACTTCTTCTTGGTTTTTTACTAAACCAATCTTTATAAGATCTCTGATTACTGGTGCAATATAATCTTCTGGCTTACCCTCTACAGGCTTATATTTTTCGCTAAAATAGACTTCTACTTGCACCGCACTGCAACCTTCAGGCACCGTTTTAGGTGATAGATTCTTTGGAAAACTTAGACGAGTGAAAACAATATCGTCATCGTAAATATAGGTCCAATGTGATTTACTGATATCAGGCCGGTTAATACCGATATTGACCAACACCACTTGCGTACAAGCTAGTAATCGTGATGCCTGTACAACATCATCAGGCACACCTTCTATCATGGGTATTAAATTTGGCAATGGTACTGAACTAATTAAGTGTCCGTAAGCAGCTTGCGAACCATCAGTAAAATCAAGCGTTTTGGTTTTGGGGTCGATACGGCAGACCTTTTTCTCATAATGCGGCTCTACCAGTTTTTCAAATGGAAGAATATACGACTCAAAACCACCATGCGTTGGGTAACGAAACTTGTCGATATAGTGAACGTCAGGTGTCGTCTCATGCAACGCGCCATGGATCACCTCTTTCAAGTCAGGTCGATAAAGACGCGGCCCAACCCATTCAGTAGTCATATTTTGCGCTTCGGTTGTATGATATTTCCGTGTGTATTGTCCAGGAAAGTTGTTAGCGAATGTTGGGCCATAGGATGCTAATAACCAATCCTGATAATTGTTAATTGGTCTTTCTTCACTGTGAGCCGCCTCAACAAAGTCATTGATACAATCAACTACCAAATCTGAAGGCAAGCCATAGAGATTCACTTGCGCTGGGTGTTTTACCCAGTGGCCGCGAAAATAGTTATCTACATAGGTTTGAATACGCTCAAACTCACCATTAACGCTATTCGCAAATAACTCTTGAATACGCTCATTACCAGTAAATGACACATGAGGCCCTTCATCAAAAATAAACCCATCATCATAGGCATGGCTTGCTGTATGCCCACCAAAATGATCGCGTTGCTCATAAAGTGTGGCGCAAACACCTACAGAATCTAATTGATAGCCTGCACCCGCTCCTGCCATCCCTCCACCTATAATTACAATATTGTCTTTATTCATCTTTTTTCACTTCACATAAATTAATTTAATTCAGCACGCCACCAGTCTATAGTTTGCTTCAGGCCCTCTTGCAAGCTAACACTTGCCTGCCAACCCAACAATGATTGGGTCTTTACGGTATCACCTAAAATCATAGGCGGCTCATGATCAGCTGCGGGGCGCGCACCAAGCTTAATTAGGTGGGAGGCATCTAGCTCTTGGCCAATCGTAGAAATAATATCGCGTAGAGATGTTATTTCTCCACTAGCGATGTTAACAACCTCTTCAACAGAAGAGTCGAGCAAGGTCACAACTCCATCAGCAACATCGGCCACATGCATGTAATCACGAACCTGCTTACCATGAGTACACAAGGCTTCTTCACCCTTTAGTAATGCAATAATGACATTAGATACCAAACGACTCTGATGTTCTGCTGGACCATAGATAAAGAAGGGTCTAGCCCAAGCGATACTCAGCTCGGTTCGCTGACCAATATCCATAAATACATCGCGAACAGCGCCTTTACAAACACCGTAAAAGGTACTGGGTGTCGTTGGCGTTAACCCTTCAACACAGATGCCTTGACGCCAATCGTATTCTCCACAGCTACCTACACCGACAACCCGTTGGCCGCCGCTCTCTCTAAAGGCATTCAATAAATTAATTGAGGCACCGACCCAGGGCTGATTGTCTAAAGCGTTCCATAAACCGCTATGTGCCACCCTCCATGCCAAATGGAGCAAATGCGAAGCACCAATAGATTTAACGATACCGTTGGTTTCAGTATAGTTGCATAAATCTACTGTATGCCAATGAATACCGTGTGCCGGCTCTTGGCATTGTGAACTGAAGGCATGTATCTCATAACCACGGGATATTAACTGCTTAACACATTGACTCCCTAAAAAACCTGACGCTCCGCTAACAATAACCCGTTTCACTTTACTTTGAATCCTGAAGATAGGGCCACGAAGTGTCTTTACTAGAAAGTTCTGTCACCGCTACCGGCCATTCAATACCGATTGTTGGGTCATCGTAACGTAATCCGCCTTCTGACTCAGGGTGATAAAACTCGCTAGACGAGTAACTGACTTCAGCAGCATCAGTAAGCACCTGATAACCATGCGCACAATTGTTTGAAATAAACAACCCCTTCCGGTTATCAGCACTTAACTCTATTCCGAACCACTTCAAATATGTCGAGGATTGAGGGTCGATATCTACAGCCACGTCAAAGATTGCACCAGACTTGCAGTGTATATATTTATCTTCCGCATGAGGTGCCCGCTGATAATGAAGACCTCTTAATGTGCCCTTGATTTTGCTTAACGACATATTTTGTTGAACAATGCTCATGTTAATGCCAGCATCAATGAATTCTTTGACACAAAACGTTCTGGCAAAAAAACCCCTATCATCACCAATAGGTTCAATCTCTACCACATAGACCCCATTAACGGATGTTGGTTGGATTTTCATCCGATTAGTCCCATAACTTCCAAGGAGCCTCGCCACTATCCCATAGCTCTTCTAAGTATGTTTTCTCCCGCAGTGTATCCATTGGCTGCCAAAAACCATCATGCTTATAGGCACCAAGCTTGCCATCATGAGCCAGCTTAGTAAGCGGCTCTCGCTCCCATACTGTCGAATCATCAGAAAGATAATCAAAGACTGTTGGTTCTAAAACAAAATAACCACCACTTATCCAAGCACCTTCACCACTTGGCTTTTCACGAAAAGAGGAAATCATGGTTTCATCATCGGCAAGCGTAAATGCACCAAAACGACCAGGTGGTTGCACTGCAGTCAAAGTAGCCGATGAACCTGACTGCTTATGAAAGGCAATTAAGTCACTTATGTCAATGTCACCGAGACCATCACCATAAGTCATACAAAAAGTCTCATCATTCAGGTGTTCACGAACGCGCAACAGGCGACCGCCAGTCATCGTTGACTGACCAGTATCGACTAGAGTCACTCTCCATGGTTCTCTGACACCATCTATCAGCTCAATTTCGTTACGCTTAACATCCACAGTTAGATCCGAGTGACGCATAACGTAGTTCACAAAGTAATCCTTAATTACTTCACCTTTATAGCCACAACACACGACAAAATCATTGATACCATGAGAAGAATAAATCTTAAGAATATGCCATAAGATGGGCTGAGAACCCACCTCTACCATAGGCTTAGGTCTTACCGACGTTTCTTCGGATAATCTTGTACCCAACCCACCTGCCAATATTACGGCTTTCATATACCCTTCCAATTACTTTGCGTTGATATTGAATAACTTGATTATTTAAGCCCGATTCCAGCAACAAAAGACCCACGCACCCTCACCAATAAAAGTAGCGGCCATCAGACATGGATGTTTAACCTGAAACTCAGTCACACAGACTATAGCTTTAATAAAATAAGAATGCCAAAACATATGGCAAAAGAAATAGCTTCCTTATAGGCCAATGCCTTCGTAACGACTTATAGCAGATTTATCAATCATTCGCCGCCCATCAACCAGTAAAGGTGGCTGGTCTTTAGAAGACAATATTTCAGGTAACTGATTAAATTCAGGCCACCTAGTCATCAAGACCACCACATCCACCTCAGATGTAACATCATCCAAGGAACCACTATAGTGAATCTCTTTATCGGCAAATACTTTTTCAGCTTCTTCTTGAGCAATAGGGTCATATGCACGAACATCAGCGCCACTATCAAGCAACCCGTTAACCACAGGAATGGCAGGCGACTCACGCATATCATCCGTACCAGGTTTAAAAGCCAAACCTAAAATGGCAACTTTCAACCCTTTAAAGTCCGAGTAATGCTTAGAAATTAGATCGATAACTCTTTGCGGCTGTGCAGCATTGACTTTTATGACGGAATCCAATACTGACATTCCTAGCCCCATATTCTTACCGTACGCGATCAGAGCATTGACGTCTTTGGGAAAACAACTACCACCAAAACCACAACCTGCCTCAAGATAGGTTGTAATAACTGGCATAATACGCTCATGTGTTTCAGTAATAGGACTCAATCTTTTATCTAGATGAACACCACGCATCACCTCGACCACATCTACACCATCGATAGATGCGGCCAGATTACCAATCTCATTAGCAAAGGAAATCATGGTTGCTAATAATGAGTTAGAGCAGTACTTAATCAGTTCAGCCGTGCTGGGATTAGTTCGAATAATATCAACTTTATCAAATACGCTATAAAGTTGATCCATTACTTCAAGAGTCTTGTCATCGATACCCCCTAACACAATGCGGTCTGGGTACATAAAATCATCAATTGCCTCGCCTTCACGCAAGAACTCTGGATTCATCCCTACACCAAACCCTTCACCAGCTTTCTTTCCAGAGCTTTGTTCAAGAATAGGCATTACGACATTGATAGTAGTACCTGGGACTACCGTACTTTTGACGACAACAACATGATATGACTCTTTCTCCTTAAGTGCTGCACCGATCTCTCTTGATACCTGCTCAATATAAGATAAATCTATCTCTGATCCATCAAATGGGGTCCCCACCGCAATTAACGACAAATCCGACTCTAACACAGCCTTTCTCAAGTCAGTGGTTGCAACAAGCTTTGAACCAACATTACTTTTTAATAGCTTATCAAGATCACGCTCATAGATAGGTGGCTCACCGGCATTAATCTTATCCACTTTATCCGGTAAATTATCAACGCAAACTACCTCATGGCCTACTTCAGCCAAACAAACACCCGAAACCAATCCCACATATCCAGTGCCAACAACAGAAATTTTCATTAGGAGTCCTCCGCTGTTGCATTATCTTTATACCAAAGCAAAGCTCGCTTTAGCCCATCTTCCAAGGTGATACTCGGATCATAGGCTAAATGATCTACTGCTTTATCAATAATCGGGCAACGTCGATTTGGATTATCAACCAAATAATTTTCATCGCTACTTACTTGGTAGACAATCTTTCCTTCATAACCAAATAATTCTTTACTTAACGCAACCACGTGCTCAGCCAACTCTTTGATAGATATCTCTGGTCCTTCTACGCCGATGTTGTAAGCCTCTCCCGGACGACCACGCATTAATATTTTAAAATAGCCGACAACGGCATCAGCCGTATAGCAAAAAGTTCTGGTCGGCGCACCATCCGAATACATAATGATGTCCCTGCCGGCCAAAATGTCTCTGGCAAAATCCGGCAACGCCCTTCTATCGGTAATTTTCAAGCCAGGACCGTAGTTATTGAAAGGGCGCGCGACAGTAACAGGAAGCTCGTGGACTTGAGCAAAGCTCACGCACATAGTTTCACCGTAGCGCTTTGATTCATCATAGCAAGCCCTTGGCCCCGTACATGAGACATTGCCTCGATAAGTTTCTGGAGTAGGTATATTTTCTGGTGTTGGGTCACCATAGATTTCACTTGTTGAATAATACAAAAAACCTTCTACAGGTGATTCTGTATTCTTTTGCGCCAAACAATAATCTAACAAGTAACGTAGTCCATTAACATTTGCATCCATCGTTTCAATTGGATGCAAGCGATAATAAATCGGCGAAGCAATTGATGCACCATGAATAATATATTGAAAACTACCTATATCAGCAGGAAGAGGGTCTGTAATGTCATGCTTACGTATAGTTAATGTGCTGTCATTCTTCAACGCAATCAACCAATCGGGCTCACCTCGCATAAAATTATCGTAAACAGTGAGTTGGATTTTTTGCTCAGCTGGCAAGCTTTTATTTTTATGTAAAACTGCTTGAACTAGGTAATATCCAAGAAACCCAGCCCCACCGGTAATGAGTAGTTTTTTACCTAACATTGGGCCAAGATCGCTACCTAGTTTCCCGCAAATATAGTCAAGATCTTCTTGAATGACATCACTCGCATTATTCATCATTATTTAATCCAGTATTTTTCTCTTAGTTAGCAATTGCAAGCCACATTTATAACCTTGCATCATCTTACTGTAGTCAAGTGGGTGGAACATAGTGCTATATAGAATCAATATTTCAATATGTCAAATCAAAAACTTATAAATACCAATATTGGTCTTATTCTCTCAGTTACTGCCGCTCTTAGACTAAAGCTTATTCAAATCGTGTTAAAGCCGACTGAATACATTATCGGGCGCTAAGTGATATCTTTTAATCTAAGCACTACCGAGTGCTAATTCACCCATAAACGAATGCGGACAGCAAAGAACCAGCGTCAAATACCCGCTAATAGACTAAAAACATGCCCTGAAAGAGCAGAAGGGACGTCTTGTAGGCGAAATAGATTCGCCTACGAAAAACTAAGGACTACAGGCAATAGTTACGTTATCAATCAGAATGCTGTTTAACGATTGACACCACTGATTAGCCATTTCAACATAGCCATCTCCATTGGGGTGCAAGCCATCCACTGAATACAACGAAGGAAAGTTCAAACCATTAAGCTCATTAACGGTGAGTCGCTGATATAAATCTGGGCCCAATAATACATTCGGGTTAGCGTTTTCAACCACAAGCTCGGTCACAGCACTGCGAAACTCAGCAGCTAGGTTAACCGCATTATTGTCACTCAATGATGACATTGGCGAAGCCAGCATAACCTTTATACCCTGGCTTAAAGTCTCATCAATCATTACCTGTAAATAATCCTTATATGTAGACGGATTTACAGGATTCGCTGGTGAACCAAGACCTGACTGTAATTGATTACCGCCACTCAAATTATTGGTACCAATTTTTAGGAGCACAATGTCCACATCAGGATGACGAGGCAATGCCAAGGGTAAACGCGTTGAAGCTGAAACAATGTCTTCACTTGCATAGGAATCAGACAATACGCTAATTGTCAGATCTGGATTATCCTCAGACAGCAGATCCAATAGCAATGGGTCGTAACCGCTACTTTCATTTCTACCTGCATTAACACCTACCGTAGCTAAATCATCAGTAACGATGCTGTCACGTATCCCTTCAGTGATACTGTCACCAGAAACCAAAAAGGTAATACCATTAACTCCAATCGCACCAGACTCATCGCTAGCTTCAAAATTAGTGAGCCGTGATATGCCATTAAAATCTAGGGCATAGGCACTTACAATATGATTAGCTGATGTTGAACCAACAACAAAGCTTTGTGTATAAGGCGGCAAACCATCCACATCTAGGGCGCTGGCTTCGTTAGGTTGGCCTTCGTTTAAGACAAACTCAACCCCGCCAATGACATTAGTACCCAGTGTCACAATCGCTTCTGCATCGATCACACCATCCCCTTCCACCGAGAACTCCACCGGACTAGTCAACCCAAGCACTGGTTCTGGAGTCACTGAAAGAACTGTTAAATTGTCGAACAAACAGTTTAAGTTTTTCGCACAGAATAACCCAATACCATCACCAGTTTCGCCAGAATCTGGCGCTGATAGTACTTGCTCACCATCCTGGAACACGACAATTACGCCGTTTTGACGAACAATCCTAATATTAATCCAGCGATCAAGTGGGTAGCTCAAGGAGCTAGTGCTAAGTTGTGTAAAAACTCCTCCATCCTTTCTTAATAAATTCCTTTCTCCTCCACGGCGATCGATCTCATATCGATAATAATTATTATTGTTTGTTCGATTAAAGATCACTCCCATAAAGCCACGGAACTCACTAGTATCTAGAATGGTATTGTCACCCGTTGCAGATCGCATGCGAACACGAAGGTCGAAATCCGATGGAGTGGTGTTGATAAAACGATAAGTACCAGTAATAACGCTATTTGCCTCATCATTATCGAAACAACGAAGATTCTGTAATAACGCATTGTTAATGCCGTCAGTAAGAGGCGTGGTTAACTCTTGCCAGTTCTCTGGGCGATTCGCGCACTCATCAACTTGCGACCACACTCCAACACTCGGTGCAGAAGCACCTAAACTACCATTATTAAAATAGTCTTCAAATAAAATCGCCTGATTACCCGGCAGACTTGAAAATGCTTGTATCTCCGCTAACCCTGCCGCACCATTAAAGCTATCAATAGACACTTGAACAGCATCCACAGTGAGTTGTGGTGTTATCGGAATATCTAATACATCACCATTATCAGGCAAGGCGCCTGTCTGAATCACCGTACCTGTAGCAATACCGTTTAATCTAAAACTAATCGAAGCATTTGTAACTTGATCGCTCAAGCTTGGTAAGTCGTACAAAGACAACTGACTCAAATTAATTGGATTATCAAACTGCAGCTCAATGCTTGGATTCGCGTCAGTGGCGATCCATCCGTTGTCAAGAATGGCATCAGTCGCTTCGAATTGCGATGCAAGATTCAGTGAGGAGGAAACCGCCACTTGAGAATAAAGCGCTTCATTGAATAAGCCTACTTGTCCATTTCCCTCATCTGCTTGAACTAAGATCACTTCGAATCGATCTAATCGGGCGCCGTCTTCTCTGACGTAGAGATTTAAGGTGTGCACCCCGGCACTGAGGTTAAATA
>CAYUVE010000022.1:6426-20200 GCA_964447985.1 uncultured Thiotrichales bacterium | reverse complement strand
TTGACCTTACCACGCCCTTACTATAGTGTTAGCGGCGAACCGAAAATATGGAGCAAGCAGTTGCCTCGCAAAAAAACCACAACACCAGATTTTGAGCAATCATTAAATGAGCTTGAGACTCTAGTAGAACAAATGGAGCAAGGTGACATCTCGCTTGAGCAGTCTTTAGAGTTATTTGAACGCGGAATAAAACTAACACGTAGCTGCCAAGAATCACTAAAGAAAGCAGAACAACGTGTAAAACTGCTAGTTGAAAAAAATGGCAATCCCGAGCTTGAGGATTTTGCTGAGCTAGAAGAGGAAAACTAAGCTGAAACAACTTAATGAGCTGATGCGCCGTTATCAAAAGCGCGTCGATGAGGCCTTAGCCCACTTTCTTCCCTCTTCCGATCAAACCCCGACAAAACTGCATGAAGCCATGCGCTATGCGGTATTAGGCGGTGGTAAACGTATTCGCCCAGCCTTAGCCTATGCCACTGCCGAATGCTTTGGCGCGAATTTGTCTGACATCGATAGTGCTGCCTGCGCCGTCGAGCTGATTCATTGCTATTCTCTTGTCCACGATGATCTACCTGCGATGGACAATGATGACTTACGCCGAGGCCGCCCAACTTGCCACAAGGCCTATGGCGATGCCATGGCCTTATTAGCCGGTGATGCATTGCAATGTTTTGCCATAGAAATTTTGTCTCATGGCGAGCTAGATAATGCGCAGGCCCTAGCTCGTTTAAAAATGATTGCAATCATATCCAGTGCTTCCGGTTCTACTGGCATGGCTGGTGGACAAGCCATCGACCTAGCATCGGTTGGCAAAGCGCTAAGCATTGAACAACTCGAGCAAATGCATCGACTCAAAACAGGCGCGTTAATTGAAGCTAGTGTTTCTGTTGGTGCGATTGCTGCGCAATGCGATGAAGATACGTTGACCAAATTACAGGAATACGCGCAATGTATCGGTCTTGCCTTTCAGATTAGAGATGACCTACTCGATATCGAATCTGACACAGAAACTCTGGGCAAACCCCAAGGCTCAGATCAAGAACAAGATAAACCCACCTACCCTTCTATACTAGGCCTCGATGGTGCCCGCGATATGGCTCAGCAGATGCATGAAAAAGCGCTCAATGCGCTGAGCACGCTTGATAGCAAGGTCGATCCGCTGCGCTGGCTATCCAGCTATATTGTTCAACGCGCTAGTTAAATTTAAGTCTTAGCATCTCAGCGCAGCGCTAAGGGATGCTATAATGCGTGGCTAATCAGGGAATTATCGTACGTAAGCCGCAATATGCCAAAAGACCCCGAAAAATCAATAAGTTACCCTATTCTAGAAAATATCAATTCACCCGAAGAACTACGCCAACTGGATGAAGACCAGCTACTAAGCTGCGCAGATGAACTAAGAAATTTTCTTATCGATTCAGTTGCGAAGACTGGCGGTCACTTTGCTGCAGGTTTAGGCACAGTTGAGCTTACAGTAGCCTTACATTATGTCTATAACACACCCTTCGATCGACTAGTTTGGGATACTGGACATCAAAGCTACCCACATAAAATTCTTACTGGCCGCCGAGAACGGATGGCTACCATGCGTCAACTTGATGGATTATCAGGTTTTCCGAAGCGCGACGAAAGCCACTACGACACCTTTGGTGTTGGCCATTCAAGCACTTCGATCAGTGCTGCACTCGGTATGGCCATTGCTGCGCAACACGAAAAGAAAGGCCGCAAAACGGTTGCTGTGATTGGTGATGGCGCCATGACAGCCGGTATGGCGTTTGAAGCACTGAATCACGCCGGTGATCTCGATGCGAACTTACTTGTGGTTTTAAATGATAACGAAATGTCGATATCGCCCAATGTTGGTGGCATGTCGAATTATCTTGCCCGTGTACTATCTGGAAAACTTTATTCCAGCGCAAAAGAAGGCAGCAAAAAACTGTTAGGTCGTGTACCACCAGTATGGGAACTAGCACGACGAGCCGAAGAACACTTTAAAGGTATGGTTGTTCCCGGTACTTTATTTGAGGAGCTCGGCTTTAATTACATCGGCCCTATCGATGGCCACGATATCGAGGTCTTAGTACGCACACTTAAAAACATGCGCACTATGAAAGGCCCTCAATTCCTTCATGTAGTCACGCAAAAAGGTAAAGGCTTTGCGCCAGCGGAACGCGAGCCAACACGGTTTCATGGTGTGTCACCTTTTGATCGCAATACCGGTAAGTCCAACGGTAGCGCTAGCAAACAAAAAACCTTTACCGATATATTTAGTGATTGGGTTTGTGATATGGCCGAGCAAGACCAGCGGCTTATTGCTATCACACCAGCGATGTGTAGCGGCTCAGGCTTGGTCGAGTTTTCAAAGCGCTTCCCCGATCGTTATTTAGATGTCGGTATTGCCGAACAACATAGCGTTACCCTTGCTGCGGGTCTAGCCTGTGACGGCATGAAACCCATCGTCGCTATCTATTCCTCATTTTTACAACGTGCTTACGATCAATTGGTTCATGATGTTGCTTTGCAAAAGCTCCCCGTTTTATTTGCCATTGACCGTGCTGGCTTGGTCGGAGCAGACGGAGCCACCCATACGGGTAACCTTGATATCAGTTTTTTACGTTGTGTGCCGCATATGACTATCATGACACCCGCAGATGAAAACGAATGCCGCCAAATGCTCTATACCGGTTTTCTGTACGATGGCCCAGCAAGTGTTCGTTACCCTCGCGGTGCAGGCATTGGCGCTATCGCTAAAAAGGATATGCAAGCTATTCCAATCGGTAAAGCTGAAATCAAACGTGAAGGTAAAAACATCGCCATATTATCTTTTGGAACTTTACTGAACACGGCACTCGAAGTCGCAAATGAAATCGATGCGACAGTAGTCAATATGCGTTTTGTTAAACCACTTGATGGAGACTTACTAATCGAAATTGCCTTAAAGCACGATGTCTTGGTCACTCTAGAAGAAAATGTCGTGGCCGGTGGTGCAGGCAGCGGTGTCAATGAAGCCCTTGCATCTCACCACTTGGATCCCCATATTATTAATATTGGATTGCCCGATCACTTTGTTGAACATGGCACGCAAAGCGAACTTCTGAGTAAGTATTCGCTTGATCGTGACGGAATTCGCAAGCAAATCACCGACTTTATGACATATAATAGTTGTCAAAGTAGCAGTGCTAAGGTAAAGTCCGTTATCTAAAACTTGACTAAATTAGTCAGGTATTCATTCTCGCCGACAGGAACAAACTCATGGCTCTCGACTCAGAAAATAGCAATACAGAGACAATCGCTGACGTTCAAGCGACACCTGACACTCGGCGTATAGACATTAATAAAGTCGGCATCAAAGACATCCGCCACCCCGTTCGCATACAAGATCGTACTGGCGGCGAACAGCATGTAGTGGCAAATTTTAATATGTATGTGCATCTGCCTCATAATTTTAAAGGCACACATATGTCACGCTTCGTTGAAGTATTGAACGAGCACGAGCGCGAAATCTCTGTCTCATCATTTCGCGACATAATTAAGGAAATGACCGAACGCTTGGATGCCGAATCAGGCCATGTTGAAATGCGTTTTCCTTATTTCGTTGAGAAAACTGCACCCATATCTGGCGTAAAAAGTTTGCTCGACTACGAAGTGACCTTTCGTGGTGAGAGTCAAAAAGGCGAAACCGAATTATGGGTAGAAGTGATTGTGCCTGTAACGAGCTTATGCCCTTGTTCGAAAAAAATCTCGGACTACGGCGCGCACAACCAACGCTCACATGTCACGGTAAATGCCTTAGCATCAGAATTTGTTTGGATAGAAGAACTGATTGACTACGTCGAGTCAGAAGCTTCGTGTGAGCTATACGGTTTGCTAAAACGTCCAGACGAAAAATACGTTACTGAGCGCGCTTACGATAATCCAAAATTCGTCGAAGATATGGTTCGCGATATCGCCATGCGTTTGAATAGTGATGACCGCGTATTAGCTTATACCGTCGCCTCGGAAAATTTTGAATCTATTCACAATCATTCTGCATACGCTTTGATTGAGAAAGATAAACGCGATAACTAATTCTACTTACTGCGTTCAATAAACAGTTCTACTGAATCGGTAATACTATCCCACATAGCGCTAGACCTAGCGCAGCATAAATGCCTGCCAAGACATCATCAAGCATGATGCCAAAACCACCATGCACCGACCGATCAATAAGGCGAATCGGCCACGGCTTCCAAATATCAAATAGCCTAAATAATACAAAACCGATAAGCACCGAAAGCCAACCGCTGGGCGCAAAGGCCATAGCGACTAAATAACCAATGACTTCATCCCAAACAATAGCCGGATGATCATGTACACCTAAGGCCTTAGCAGTGTATTGGCAGATAAAAATACCCGCGATAAAACCAAGTAAAGTAATACCAAGGTAAACAATATCAGAACCAATAAAATGGTCGACGATAAGAAAGGCTGCCACACCCACCAAGGTACCAACTGTACCAGGCGCTTTGGGAGACAGGCCGGTGCCAAAACCTAGGGCAAGCGCATGGATAGGGTTTTTTAATAAGCTTGGTGATAGCATCAAACCATATCTCGCTTAACTAGAAACATCAGCAAAATGGTCATAGCCGACAGCACTAAGTATTTTAGTATTACCATTACCATCTATTCCTAGAACACCCGAGTCTGCAACAACATGCCCGATGCGATAAATTTTATAACCTTGTTCATCCATAAGATTTAGCAAAGCGTCTTCATTGGCTTGAGGCACGGTAAAACAAAGCTCGTAGTCATCTCCACCGTATAATGCCTTATCTAACAGACCATCTTCGTCAGTAACTGAACGCGCCTTATCGGAAACTGGAATAGAATCTAATATTAATTCCCCACCAACATTACTCGCGTTTAATATATGTGATAAATCGGCGATTAAACCATCGGAGATATCAATCGCGGAATTGGCAAGTCCACTCAGTAGCAGCCCCTGCTCTACTCTTGGCGATGGTTTATGTAGTTGTTCAAGCAGTTCACCCGAATCAGACAAAGATCTATTTTCATCTTTGATCAAAGACAAAGCTAAACTTGCATCGCCAAGCTCACCGGTTACATAAATCGCATCACCTGCTTGCGCACCACTCCTTAGTAAGGCCTTACCCTTCTCAACTAAACCACAGGCTTGTATGGTAATACATAATGGCCCTTTTACTGTATCACCTCCAACTAAGGCAATATCATAAAGTCTGGCTAGGCTAGCAATGCCCTTAGAAAAACCACGCAACCAGTCTTCATCTTTTGCCGGCAAAGATAGTGATAAGGTAAACCAAGCGGGCGTTGCCGCCATAGCCGCCAGATCACTGAGATTGACGGCTAAGGCCTTATGGCCAATTAATTCTGGAGCAGTATCGCTATAAAAATGAACATCCGCTACTAGGGTATCAACGGTTGTCACCAGCTCATGATATTCAGGAATAGTCGTGATGGCCGCATCATCACCAATACCTAAGCGGACAAATTGATTACCGCCAATATTAGTAAAATAACGTTTGATCAGATCAAATTCTGACAAAAGCTAAGACCATTAAATCAAGAAGTTTTCGCAGAACCAACTTCAGCAGAACGATACTTCGGCACTAATAAATCGAGAATGCCATTAACATATTTATAACTTTCTTCGGCACCAAATGTTTTAGCTGCTTCTATCGCTTCATTCAATACCACTTTATAAGGGACATCTAATCGCTTCTCTAACTCATAGACACCGATACGCAAAATAGAACATTCAACAGGATCGAGTTGATCAATCGAACGATCGAGTAATGGCGCCATAGCATCATCAATATCTTTAGCGTTTGCAGAAACACTAGAGACTAATTCTTTAAAATAGTCAGCGACCGTATTATCCATTTCCTGGTCTGTTAAAAAACGCTCAACAATTTCATCACGAGACTGACCAGTAATCTGCCATTGATATAAGGCCTGGACTGCAAGATGCCTGGCTTTGTGTCTTGCTCTAGGTATTGAAAGGGACTTTGCCATACTTAATCTTCTAACTGAGCCAAAGCGTTGACTGTTTCTAAGGCTGCCATGGCTGCATCAGCACCTTTATTTCCCACCTTGGTACCGGCTCGCTCAATCGCCTGCTCAATACTATCAACCGTTAACACACCGAAGCCAACTGGAATATCATAATTCATTTGCACATCGGCCAAGCCGCGAGTACAGCTACCGGCAACATAGTCAAAGTGTGGAGTACCGCCACGTATCACCGCGCCTAAAGCAATAATTGCCTGATACTCACCACTTGAAGCCATACGCTTAGCCGCCAAAGGTATTTCAAACGCGCCTGGCACATAGAGAATTTCGATATCTTTCTCTGCTACACCATGTTGCACCAAAGCATCGGTTGCACCTGATACCAATTGCGCTACGATAAATTCGTTAAAACGCCCAGCAACAATGCCAAAGCGGGTTTGCTTGGCGATGAAATTACCACGCAGTGATTTAATTGACATAGCTAATACCTATAAATGTAGTAAATTTTTTACAAGTCACTGATCTAGCATCTAACATAGTCAATAACTTCTAAGCCAAAACCGGATAGACCATGAAAACGTTTAGGTGAACTTAGTATCCGCATTCGGCTTACACCGAGATCAACCAGTATCTGAGCACCAACACCGTATGTCCTAACATCGTTATAGGCCGCAGGCTCATCGTCGCTGTCAGATTTATTTAGTTCTTCTACGCGTTCATAGAACGTTTCTGATCCGGCATTATTGGCCAATATAATCAACACACCCGGTTCTTCTGACTTTGCAATGGCTTGCATGGCTTTATGCAAAGGAATCCCTGCACCGGCCATATCGAATGACAAAATATCGTTGAATGTATCTTGGACATGTACACGCACTAAGACAGGCTCATCCTGTTTAACCTCTCCAGAGACCAGAGCCAAATGTGTTTCATCAGTTATTAAATCGCGATAAGCAATCAGCTTGAATTCACCAAACGCTGTGGGTAATACCGACTCCGCACCGCGGGTTATCGTCTTTTCGTTATTCAAACGATAACTGATCAAATCGGCAATCGTACCGATCTTCAAGTCATGCTTCCTAGCAAACTGTTCAAGATCAGGACGCCGAGCCATTGTGCCATCTTCATTTAGAATTTCGACAATGACAGCACTGGGATCTAAACCAGCTAAACGCGCTAAATCGCAGCCCGCCTCGGTATGTCCAGCACGAGTTAGGACATTTCCCGGTTGCGCCATAACAGGAAACACGTGGCCCGGTTGACGTATGTCTTTCTCAGTGGCGTCGGTGCCGACTGCAGCACGTATCGTCGTCGCCCTATCCGCGGCGGATATGCCCGTTGTTACGCCACGTGCTGCTTCAATCGAAAGGGTAAAATTAGTACGGTGCTCGGCATTGGTACTATGTACCATTAATGGCAGTTTTAACTGCTGGCAGCGCTCGGGGGTTAAGGTCAAACAAATTAAACCACGACCATATTGCGCCATAAAATTGATATCTTGGGTTTCAACTTTTTCAGCAGCCATAATGAGATCGCCTTCATTTTCACGATCTTCATCATCCATAAAGATCACCATCTTACCTTGGCGAATATCTTCTAAAATTTCTTCAATCGTATTTAACTGCATGCCTACATCACTACTACTTTAATTTAGTTAATAAACCCAGCATCACGTAAAGAGTTTGCGGTAATGGTGTCAGAATTCATATCGCCACCCGCAACAAGTAAACGCTCGAGATAACGTGCTACAACATCAACTTCTATATTAACCATAGTACCCTGCTTGTAATGACTAATAACCGTATTACTCATCGTATGAGGAACAATATTAACGTCAAAGACAGAGGCATTAACTTGATTAACTGTAAGGCTAACACCATCGACACACACTGATCCCTTAGCTGCGATATATTTGGCCAAGGCTTCTGGTGCTTCGATTTCAAACCTTACTGACCGAGCATCTTCATGCGCTGCTAAAACCTTGGCAACACCATCGACATGGCCACTGACTAAATGTCCACCTAGTCGGGTTGTCAGCTGCATCGCTTTTTCTAAATTAACCGGCGCTCCCACTTTAAGATCGCCTAAGGTGGTGTGCGACAAAGTTTCATTTGAAACATCAGCGGAAAATTCTTGGCCATTAAGTGTAACCGCCGTTAAACACACTCCATTGACAGCAATACTATCGCCCAAACTAACATCCGACACATCCATATCGCCCGTAGCGATCGTCATGCGCTTATCTCCCGACTTGCTTTCTTGAGCAAGCAAGTGACCAACGGTTTGGATAATTCCAGTAAACATTGTCCCAGCTAATACCCTTTAGTGTTTCGGCACAGCCGTAATACGCCAATCACTACCTATCGCCGTAACATCTTTAATATCAACCACTAGTGACTCGGCCATAGTTTCAAATGGTAGCTCAAATAGCGGCTTTGCACTCGAACCTAATAACTTAGGTGCCATATAGATAATCAACTCATCAACAAGTTTCTCTTTTAGAAAAGCACCGCATAGGGTTGGCCCCGCTTCTAGCAAGACATCATTAACTTGTCGCTGTGCCAGATAGCTAAGCATGCTAACTAGATCAACGCGCCCATCTTGCTTAGCACAAACTTCAACACCAATCCCTCGGTTTTCATATTCTAGATACTTGTCTGTAGACGACTCAGCCGTGACCACCATAGTCACACCAGGTGGACCATATACTTTCGCTTGCGGTGAAGTCTTGAGCTGACTATCTAAAACTACGCGCATTGGCTGCGAATAAGCAGACAAAGGCAAGGCCAGCTCTTCACTTTCGGCTAACTCTGACCAACGCACTTGTAACGAGGGTTCATCGTTTAATACTGTCCCGCAGCCAGTCACAATCGCCGAACTTTGCGCGCGCAAACGTTGTACATCTAATCTCGCAGGCGGTGAGGTAATCCACTGACTTTCACCACTGGCCATAGCGGTACGACCATCAATACTCATTGCTAATTTACACCTTACATAAGGCCGACGACGTTGCATTCGCGAAATAAAGCCTTTATTTAATGCCATCGCCTGTTCTCGCATTAGACCAACGGCGACATCAATACCGGCAGTCTGCAAATGCGCGATGCCTTCACCAAATACCTGAGGATTGGGGTCTTCCATGGCAATCACCACACGCCGTATTCCTGCCGCGATAATGACTTGGTCACAAGGCCCCGTCCGTCCACGATGACAACACGGCTCAAGCGTGACATAACAGGTCGCTCCTTGCGAAGATTCTCCTGCTTCCTTAAGTGCCAATACTTCGGCATGATCATTCCCCGCGAGCTGATGCCAGCCACTACCAATGAGCTGGCCGTCCTTAACAACGACACAACCGACACGTGGATTTGGATGTGTCGAATAACGCCCACGCTCTGCAAGCTTTAAGGCTAAAGCCATCCAATGATGGTCATCATCGCTAAATGTGGTTGCTATCACTAAAGCTCGCTTATTTTGCTATTTCTACTTAAATATAAATATCGTATTAAGTGGTAAAATATTTAATATATATCGATATATTTTGCATATAGTGGGATATAAATAAAAAATTTAGACAAAATAGCAGATAAAAATAGAATAAAATATAACTTAATAGCTGATTACAATAACACGTAAAGTTAATATAATAGCCTATTTTACTACTTTATTCCCTTTTCGAGTCTTTCTATCTCTTTTCTAAAGGCATCAATATCTTCAAAACTGTGATAAACCGAGGCAAAACGCACATAGGCTACCGCATCTAAGTCCTTTAGCTCTTGCATTACCCAAGAGCCAACAACCTCTGTATGCACCTCTCGCTCACCTAGGGTCAGCAAACGGTGCTTAATCCGATGAATGATATCTTCGACTTGCTCAATATTAACCGGGCGCTTTTCTAAGGCTCGTAGAATGCCATTACGCAGCTTATTTTCGTCAAAAGGCTCGCGTCTAGAATCATGTTTCAATACCCGCGGCAAAGTCAGCTCTGCTGTTTCATGCGTAGTAAAACGTTCACCACAGGCATTACACTCACGACGGCGACGCACGCTATCGCCACCATTTCCGAGCCGTGAATCGACTACGCGTGTGTCATGTGCATCGCAAAACGGACATCGCATCGATGGTAATCTCTAACCTAAATAACCATTCCTAAGCAGCGCGATACACCGGAAATTGACGGCATAGATCTATCATTGCCTGCTTCGCCTGTGCAATAATCTGCTCGTCTTCCACAGCATCAAGCACGTCACAAATGGTATTAGCGAGCAGCTGGCATTCTGCTTCTTTAAATCCACGCGTTGTCACAGCAGGCGTACCGATACGGATACCGCTTGTGACAAACGGAGATCTAGGGTCATTAGGCACAGCATTTTTGTTAACAGTAATATTTGCCTCACCCAATGCGGCCTCGGCCGCTTTACCAGTAATATCCTTGTCAACCAAATCAAGCAATAAGATATGGTTATCCGTTCCACCAGAAACTATCTTGTATCCGCGTTCAATTAGCGTCGTCGCCATAGCACGCGCATTATCAACCACTTGCTTTTGGTAATCTGCAAACCCTGGTTCTAGCGCTTCTTTAAACGCAACGGCCTTTGCCGCGATCACGTGCATCAAGGGGCCGCCTTGAGACCCAGGAAACATGGCTGAATTGAGCTTCTTCTCTAGCTCAGGGTTGGATTTTGCTAAAATTATCCCACCTCTAGGCCCACGAAGCGTCTTATGTGTAGTTGAAGTTACCACATCAGCTTCAGGAACCGGGTTTGGATAATGCCCTGCCGCCACCAGGCCAGCGACATGTGCCATATCAACAAATAGATAAGCGCCAACTGCGTCAGCAATTCGGCGAAAACGTGCCCAATCAATGACTCGAGAATAAGCACTGAAACCCGCGACAATCATTTTAGGCTTGTGCTCGTTAGCCAAACGCTCGACCTCGTCATAATCGAGCTCGGTACCCGCTTCATTTAGGCCATATTGCACAGCTTTATAAACCTTGCCCGAGAAATTGACGTGACTACCATGGGTTAAATGCCCACCGTGGGCCAGACTCATACCCAAAATCGTATCGCCCGGCTCTAGCAGTGCAAGATAAACTGCAGCATTGGCTTGCGAGCCGGAATGTGGCTGAACATTGGCATAGTCGGCCGAGAATAGCTGCTTTACACGCTCTATAGCTAGCTGTTCGGCAATATCAACGTATTCACAACCACCGTAATATCGCTTTCCAGGATAGCCCTCAGCGTATTTATTCGTCATGACAGACCCTTGTGCTTCCATGACACGCGTACTGGCGTAGTTTTCTGAGGCAATAAGCTCAATATGCTCTTCTTGTCGCGTTGCCTCTTTGGCAATAGCTTGAGCTAGTTCGTCGTCATACCCTGCAATGGTTTGGTTATTCGAAAACATAGATATCTTGAATCCTGAAACTTGTTTACTCACGGGCCGCACATATTAAAGTATTTAGCTGTGGTCTGCATTTTCCATCAGAATAATTCATGACGTAGCCGTCAGCGATGCATTACAATGACTTTCAATGCTGTGATAGCGGCACGTAAACAGTTGTCGAGTTTCTTTACATAAAAACTGTTCTCTATGCTGAGTGCTATCTAACTCATTGATATAAAAGAAATTTGTCACATGGCATAAAACCTGCTCTGTGATATGAAAGGGAGTGTCTGGCTTTAAGTAAGGTAGCTATTAGCAACGCCAAGCTGGATATTTATTAATTTATACATCGTGAACTGTACGGAACCATGCATCAGATAGACCCGCTTGGGGGCCACACCTTAAAAGTCATTAAGACTAGCGAGCCTAAGTCCGTACTTGCGCGCAAAATTATGCGCCTGCTTGACGGGTTGCACCAAAGTGAGACCGGCAAAGCCATTTATGCTCATGTGCAGCGCACACTTTGCGACCTTGAATCATCACAACTCGATGTCCAAGACGGTTATTCTAATTTGCTAAATATGCTGCTTGATGCCTACGGCAAGCATCTTCAAGACGACTCCCCAGAAAAGGTCAACCTTAAACTCATGCAAATGCGGCTAACACCGCCTTTGTCTGTATCAGAAATCAAAGCACTAGGCGAAATTACTGAAGAATTTGCTGCGCAACTTGCTATCACAGATAGCGATAAACTTTCCCAGTTTCAAAACGAGCTAGGCTCTATTCTGACTGGGCTTGGCTTTGCTGCCAACGAATATCAAGTTGCCGAAGAAGAAAACAGCTTTCAAGAAGCCGTAATACCAGAACAGGTAGAAACTGAACAAGAAAATACCTCAGTACCCGTCTATTCAAGCGATACTGCTGAATTTGAATCACATGATTCGGGAAATGATGAAGCGTTCCGTAAGATACTTGAAGGTAATCGCTCACGCATCCAGCGCATACAAACCACTCTAAGCCAACAGCTAGGCGATGCCATTCGTCAAAGCGAGCAGTTTGGTGTTTTATTAGAGCTTGAACGAGAGCAACTTTTACGCTCAGAAACAGTTGAAAACTTATGGCAATTAAAAGAAGCCATACTCGGTGCCGTAGAAAAACTTATAGAAGGCAACCGTGATCTCGCGAATAAATTTGATGACACGCAAAATTATCTAAAAATCCTTGAAAGTGATAGTCAACAACTAGGTGATGAACTAGCACGCGTGCACTTGCTGAGCATGACTGACGAACTGACAGAGCTACCTAACCGGCGTGCCTTTATGCGACGCCTCGAGGATGAAATCGGTCGCGTTCAGCGCTATGGATACTCTTTAACATTGGCTTTAATTGATATCGACCACTTTAAGTCGATCAATGATAATTACGGGCATGCGGGTGGCGACGAAGTGCTACGCGTATTTTGTCAAAAGGTACTAACTGCCTTCAGACACCATGATATGATCGCTCGCTACGGCGGCGAAGAATTCGCAGTGATCCTTCCCAACACTGATCACGAAGGCGCCATGCACGCCCTACTAAAAGTCAAAAATGAAGCGTCTGAAACTATCATCAAATTCAATGGTTATGAGTTTCCGCTTAACACATTCTCTGCAGGGGTTACTATGTATCGCCCTGGCGAAACCCCAAGCAGCCTTATAGAACGTGCTGATACTGCACTTTATCGCGCTAAAGGCTTAGGCCGCAACCGTATAGAAACGGAATACGTCGAAACATTAGAAGATTAAACTCGCGTTACTGCTTGTTTACCCTCTTGACTGATGTTGTTCTAACACCTACTTACCCAAGCACTGCAAACCAGAACGCTGCTCCAGTTTTTTATTCGTAAGCTCAATTAACTTATCTAGCGTAGCAATGAGACTAGCACCGCGCAAAGTACGCTCCTTCTCACCCCAAAACTTTCGGCCCTCATTTAGGGTGCACCCCGTGTATAGGTAATACTTACTCGTTAAACCAAACGCTTTCTGCTTGCGCGATAATTCTAAAGTCAGAACCCTGTGGCCGGAATAACTATCGCTGTCTTCTATAAGCTCTACACCCATACCAACAATTGTCGGCAGAATCTTTTCTTTAACATAGCTAAGCTGCTCATTAGCACCCATGTTTTTTTCGTCTTTTAATCCTTTCCAATGGCTGACAAGCAAAACAGAACCACTCTTCTCCTCATCTTCTATAGCAGCTTTAGAAGCTGCTTTATCAGCGACTTCCGTCCTCAATGACTCAGTTTTTGCATCTCCCTTTAAACGATCCAATTTAATTTTAGCCAAAGAGACGAAGCTCCCTTTGGGATACTGAGCTA
>CAYUVE010000022.1:0-6326 GCA_964447985.1 uncultured Thiotrichales bacterium | reverse complement strand
CGATCCAATTTAATTTTAGCCAAAGAGACGAAGCTCCCTTTGGGATACTGAGCTAAATAAGCTTCAAACATTTCAGGATCATCGCTATCTTTCACACTATCCCAGAAAGCAAGTTCCGTTTGTGCACCTGAGCCCTTTTCCGACAACTGCGCACGATTATCTTTAGCTAGAACCTTTTGCTCTTCGCCAGTAACCACCTTATCTTTCTTAGCAGGTGCTTCTACTTTCTTAGCAGGTGCTTCTACTTTCTTAGCAGGTGCTTCTACTTTCTTAGCAGGTGCTTCTGTTTTTTTAACAAACTCTAATTTCTCAGTCTCATTATTTTTATCAGCTTGACTGACTTGGGCTACCTCCTTATCACCATCCTCCTTGGCTATTTCGCCACTCTCATGGTTAATTAACTCAAGCAATACGCCCATATCACTCGTTGGCTCAGCGCCGTATAACTCCTTCCACTCAAAGCTAAGCGCATCCTTTTTCGCGTCGACTAAAACGGCTTCGCCAAGATCAATAGGAAAACCCGACTCATCCTCCCAAACAACAAGCACTCTCTCGCCCACACTCATACTTTTCGCAGGAAAAGCGTAGGTCATAGAAAAACCTTGCGAGTCGCCAGACTGAATCGTTCCACGCAATTCAGCAGCACTAGCACTCCCGATGAGCAACAAAGAGAACAACAAAGTAAAAATCACATTTTTCATATAAATAAGCCTTCCGCCAAGCTCTATAATTCATAGATACGGGCTATTAATGACAATGCTTCCATGCAAAAAAATAATATATTTAAAACTTCTCGTTATAGTTAAATAAAGTTAGCGTATACTAAAACCTAAATGGATTTAGCATCAATACCATTATAAAACGACCTTTTAAAGTAGTCGTACACAATACACCCTGAGCGGGGGAGGTGCATGCCATGAAATATATACTAATCCTAGTATGTTTTACGTTGTCTTTAAGCACTTATGCCAGCAATTTGTATAATTCTGATTTTATCCCTGGAGGTATTGAGCAGTTTCAAAACCATCAGCAAAATCAACAACGCACACTAAAAGGCTTTGAAGTCGAAGAAGCACAAATTGATTCTGCACCTTCAAACCATCAATCACCACCACAGCAATATCAGCCTAGTCAGTATTATATACCTCCAGCAAATGTCGAACCCATACGCGGTTACCAAGGTAATGGCTGTGGCTTATTTGGTTTAGACTGCGCTACTCGGTAATATGAGGCGATTTTATTTTTTCGCTATCGTCGTGGCTTATTTCGCTACGACGATAGCTAGCCACGCTGATCCTAGAAGAATCGCCCAGCTACAAGATGAAATATATCGCATCCAAGAAACCGAACGCGTAGTTAATTACTTACAAACTACAGGCAAAACGATTGCAGAATCACCACCTTGCAGCAAATATTGGTTTGGTGCAAAAAGTGAACAAAAAGCTTTTAATGAAACACTAGAATATTATGCTGAAAAACGTGCACAGCATAAGGCTGCCAATGAGCGTTATCTAAAATTTTACAAACGCTGTTTTAGCGGCGAAATCTTTGGTCGCAAAATACTGGCTGACGAAGGTGAAAATATAAATAGCTATGAAGAGTTTATGGCGGTCTTCAGACGCGAAAAAGCAGATCTAGCGAAAAGTAAACCTAAGCTTACCGAATACCAGAATGAACTTGTTCGCCTTCAGAGTAGGTGATAGTGCTTTAAGATAAAAACCCATTAAAACTTTAATAATCTATGGGAAAATATAAAAACAAATTACTCATCTTACTTTCTATATCGCTACTATTCCTTTACCAGAATCTATTCGCGAACGTAGAAAACCAAGACCTCGCGAAAACTGTTGTTAAAGTAAAGCCGCTTATTTCGGAAGATGACGGCTACTGGGATTGGTTTCTTGATTATTTTGCTAAGCGCAGCGCGCAACGCTATCTGGTCAACGAAAATCGCGTTAAACTTTCTATGCTGGCGAAGCAGGCCAAAAGCAAACGCTCTCGTTGGTTTAAATTACTGATAGAAGACCAACGTTACACCGAAGCAGACCTTGATGCTTCACGTGGCGCCGGCAGTTCCAGCATTCCCTTTCTTGAATCACAAACTGCTACTGACTTCTTTGATCAACTCATTAGCGGTAAAAGTGCTGAGCGTATAACTGGCATTCGCAACGATCTCAAAGCCAAGCGCGATACGCTACGCAAAGAAATCAATGCTATTCGATCTGAACAGCGCAAGCTTATTGACGAAGTATTAAATGAAACTCAAGCTTTGCATCAAAGTGCTTCTACTCGTTACGAATCAGCAAAAGAATCACATCCAGAACTCAAAGGTGAAATTGATCGGCTGACAGAAGAACAAAAACTACTTAAATTAGAACTCTATGATTCTGCAGAGTGGTATGCCCCGCATCAACTGACTAAGTTAGTCAAGGAATACGAAGATAGCGATGGCGCACTGCCTGATCAACTCGATTGGCTACGCGTAAGGGCTTTTATTGGCGAAGCAGAATGGTTAGAAGAAAAAGTCTATCTGCAACTTAATGCACCAACCTACCAAGACCCAAAAATCGCCCGCAAAGCGGCCGATGATCGCATTAAATACTGGAAAGACTTTTTATCCACCTTCAGCCTTGGCGCATTAGAAACCGCCGAAGTTAATACACTCGACCCCGAATACGACCCCGGTGATCCACTGCAAGTCGTCGCTCGCTCGGCACGCTTTGATGCCATGACTATCTTGCGTAGCATGCATCAACGCGATCCTGAAAAACAAGACATCGTACAAGCACTCATTAAACAAGAATTATTTTTCGTCCAACGTATTGCTGACAAAATCGATGCTGAACAACAAGCGTCGATGATGGCCTTTTATGGTTATCTCAAAAACCGTGGTTTTGGTGAGAAAGATCTTAAAGACGATCCCAACGCCACCTTTGATGCCTTGTTTATGGAACAGTTTTGGGCCGGTTTCGGCATGGGGCCGATTACGGCACTCAGTGCTATCAGCGCGGATGATACCTTTGCTGGTATGCCTATACCTGGCTTTTTGTTTCCAGATGACTGGCTAGTCAATAGCGCTGACGCCATGGCCGAGATCGTTGGTGACGCACAACTACAATCAGCACAAAACCGCATCGCTATAAATGCCTTACTGCGCATGATGCAAAGCGGCTTGATGTTATCGCAGCTTTCTGCGCTTACCCCAGAGACTATGGGTAACTACTTAGTCGACAAACAGGGTAAAGGTAATACTCTACCACTAGAGCGTCGGCGTGCACTGCGTCGTGACATCAAAGAGATGATCGCGCAACTGCCTGAACTTGGTGCACTAATATCCGGTGACCTTATTAGCTTTAGCCGCGCCTTTGGCCGCAGTCATTATCCCAGTATTTATCCTGAATACGCCTGGTACGAATGGTTTGGTGATTTGTTTAGCGCCAAAAATATTGTTTTTTTCTGGGCACCCAACGCGGTATTTAAAGTTAATCCTGCGGCACTTGCCGAAGGAGCCACCGGTGCTACCACAGCGTCGACTAGCACAACGGCTATTACTATTTCAGGCAGAGAAAAGTTTATTCAAACCTTACGGTTGGATAAATTATCACAATGGATTGCCAATGGCCGCGTTGGCAAAACATTATTGGCGCAACGGCAAATGCCTTTACTGGGCCAGGTCGATAACTATTTTAAAGCATCGCGTATTAGTTCCGCCTATAATTTAACATCAAACATAGCCAGTGGTAGCGCTAATATCGCTAGCTCTCTACTCCTTTACGGCGGTGGTGCTGTACTCGCACAGCAACAAGGCTATGGCCCAGGGACACAGCTACTCATCGAAGCGGTTGCCGAAATTGGTTTTGCCGGCCTGCTCGCTGATGCCATGCATGCCGGCGGCATTAAACCAGCGCGTATCATCGCCGCCGCAGATGAAATTACTGATCGTGCAACCAAACAAGTCAAAGTAATCGAGGCACGTAATGGTATTGTCACCCGTGCTCAAGAAGTCGTTGACACACCCATAAGTGATAAAACCATTGCTCAAAAGGTTAAAGCCGCCCAAAAAGAAACTTCAGAAAGTTTTCCCGCCGCACAAGGTGACACCTTTCCACAAGACCTAGTCGAAGCTAGCAACTACACTGCCGCACATACGGCTAAGGCACTAAAGAAAGGTGATACCGGCGGTGTCACCCGTGCCGCCAAAGCTACTAAAAACGTTAATAAACAATTAAGCGAGCAAGCGGAACAATTAAAGAAAAAAGCAACCAAGGCAAAAAAACTCGCACAACAAGCCGAAGCACAAAAACCACCTAAGTCGACGATTACCAAAGAAGAATTACGAAATCAATTTGTTCCAACCGTTGATGAACGTCAACTCGCAGCCGGCCCTTATGAGCGTTTTTGGGCACCCAAACTACATAAAGAAAAAATTGCCGGCGCTAATCTCGAAGCCGGCGATAGAGCCGTTCGTGGCGGTAGCTTAGATGATGCATTGGATCACTATACGGAGGCACGGCGCAAACTCATCGAAGCTAGCGAGAAAAAAGCCGCCAATGCAGATCAAGTAGAAATGCTACATCTACTCGACCAACGGATTGCAATGATACTTGAACATAATGAAACCGCTTGGGCACGCAAAGCAGCAAAACAATTTGCTGGTGAACTCAATCATGCCAAACCCATTAGCCAAGACTTAGCTAACGAAGTCGCTGGACAAATTGACGCCAAACTTGCTGATGAATTAGCACCAGTATTGAGATCATTAAATGATGATCTTGATGCGACAAGAAAAATCGCCCAAGAACGGCTAGAAGGACTTACTGATGAAGCCAAACGTAGCGAAATTATTATCGCAGCCAACAAACGCATCGCAGAATTAAAAGATAAGAAAGCACAGTTATTTGAACTTGATATAGCCGGCATACAATTTTTTCGCGAAGGCCCAGGCTCTATTATGTGGAAGGTTGAGCATAATGGTGAAACCTATTTTGTTAAATATTCCCTACAAGGCGTGGATAAAAACGCCTTACAACTCGACTCCACCGCCTCGCAGTTAGCTGACTCCCTAGGTATTAACACTTTTTCCACCAAGTTAAATAAGGGGCAAAAAAACCCTCTACTCGTCTCTCGCGGTGTTGATGTCGGCGCTGACTTTGGTGATCTTAACGATGGGGAGATGTTGTCTTTTCTTGATGAGTATGCCGAACAAACCGTTTTTCGTGCTTGGCTAGGCGACCCCGACGGCCATGCCGGTAATCTCATGCTCAGCAAAGATGGTGATTTATTACCCTTTGATTTTGACCGTGCCCATCTTGGTGATAAACAAGCACATACCATGTATGTAGGTCACTTTTACAAAGGTGACGAACAAGCACTGATGCGAGGTTCGGTACTATGGAGCCATGGGTCAATCGGAAATGAGGCCTTAGATGGCTACTATAAAGAAGCCATAGGCAACTCCATGCGCTTTGTACGTGATACGCAAAATAAACATTATGCAGCCATGGCGCGTATTCAACAGATGATGAGTTATAAGCGTCTTAAAAAAACCGTTGACAAAATCAAAGCCCTTGCTGATGACAGTAGCAAACTTAAAGGCTTACTCGAAGCTGGTGGTTGGCCTGACATTGAAACCGCAGCCAAAGTCTTAAAAGAACGCGCAGACAAACTTGAAGATACGTTACAACCCTTGTTCGATAAAGACTTGATCGATGATGTGCCGCGTATTGTGACCAGCCAAATAAAACAAGACCAACAATTTCTACTCAACGCAGCTAACGGTGCAACTTTATGTGCCGTAGCATAAAAGGCTTTTTTACTTTAGCTATTCTAAGCTTAGTGTTAGCAATAAACTCCCAAGCACATGCGGCAAACATAGAAATACCTTTAACAGCAGGCGCTACCAATCAAAGCATTACGATTAGCTTTGAAAACCCGACCATTAGAGAAGTCCGTGACCTAAAAATCAGTATAGAAAACCTACCGAGTTGGGCCAGCGGTGTAACACTCTCACAAGATACCATTGAACACCTTGATATCGCCGAAACGGTTGATATTACCTTGCGTTTCGATATTATAAAGGACATCAATGAAAATGATGTCGGTGATATTGAACTACGCTTTGATTTAGAAGAAGAACAAGGTGAACTCGATACCTATTTTTTAACCATCGGCCCTTCAGGTATTGAAGAAGCAGAATCAATCGCCAGTGATGGACATATCCTCAGCCTCGCTCGATCAAGCGTGGCGGCTGGGTTAACACTCGACCCAACATCTAAGGCCGGATATATCGAAGAAAGAAAAGACTCAAGCAATGGCAAAACAGAAAC
>CAYUVE010000021.1:0-20690 GCA_964447985.1 uncultured Thiotrichales bacterium | reverse complement strand
GGTTGTGCTCTACCAACTGAGCTATTCCCGCAGATCTTGCTTGGTGAGGGCTGATCATTGTAGTCTGAAGCAGGATTTTGTCAAGCGGATCATTGGTTTATAGTTGTTGATAGTCAATGAGCTTTGATTGATTGTGCTTTCATATTGGGTAGGAGCAAATTTAGAGTAACCGTGCGGTTGATTCGGATCATCCATGATCCTCACCCTACGGGCAGCTCCTCGTTATTACTCGGTTCTGTCCAGTTTTGTTCCCGACAAAACTGTCGAGTCCGGCCCCGGCACCATGCTAGTTCTTAATTTAATAGTTACCCTAGATCACCACTAACACATACCATGCTTACTAGCTAAAACGCATGGCAATGTTCAATACTGCTATAGCTTCTTGAGCACTTTCTACCCGGTTTATTGGGTTAGGAGCTAGAAGACTTTGTATTAATTTGCAATATTGAGCAGGTAAGGTCTCAAACTTTGGAAGCGTCGGTGATGCGGCAAATAATCGTTTCTCGCTTATTGTGGAACCTAAGTTATATTTTTTGCCCGTTAGCAATTCGTAAAAAATAATGCCGGCCTGATAAAGGTCGCTTTGAACGCCCCAAGCCTTTCCCTGGGCTTGCTCGGGCGATAAATAACTCGGCTTTCCAATCCATTTGCTCTCTGGTACACGCCCATATTTATTTGCAAACTGAGAACAGCCATAATCAATCAAAAATAATTCATTGTCAGAAAGGAGTATATTTTCAGGGCTAATGTCACTATGAATAATTGATGGATTTTGATGGTGTAATACATCGATCACTAATAATAGTTCTTTGATAATTTTTGCAGCTCGAGACTCCGATATAGAAATAGTTTCTGAGAATAAATGGCTGTGTAAAGTTTCACCTTCTATATATTCATATGCGTAGTAAGGGCTTCCATATGTTTTTCCAGAAGCAATATATTTCGGTATTCCAATTTCTGTGTATGTTTTAACGACATTCTTTTCATGAAAGAAACGCTTAAGTATCTCAGGAGAAGAACTTAGTTCTTTTTTAAGTACCTTAATGGTTATAGGTTTCTTCGATTCAGATACAGGGACACCTTTGTATACAATGCCTAAACCACCCTCAGTTATAGATGAAAGGGCATATTGGATACCCTTAATTCTTATGGCTGGCGTATTTTTCATTATAATTTTGATGTTATAAATTTGTTATTAATTAGATATAAAACTTTTAACTATGCACCAAATCTGACTGTTCTCGTAAGGTGTTGATTTTATGGCGTTATGACATATTTAAGACATTAAGTGTCGGAAAATTTTACAAAAATAATTATTGACGCTTATGACTTTATTTCGTTAGCCTAATTTACAAGGCTGAGCTGGAGCAAGGTTTAGCCCGAATTTTGGAATCTACAGCTAGGGAGAAAAGGAGCAGTCATGGCTATTTCTAGTACTAATCGTTTACGTCAACGTGGGCAGGGTATGTCCGAATACCTCATCATCGTGGCACTCATTGCCATTGCAGCAATTGGTGTTGTCGGCGGTATGGGCGGTGTTGTTCAAAGCCAAGTGGCAGGTATGGCCAATGAGCTTGCAGGTAACAATGCTCAGGCTCAACAGGGACAGGCTACCGGGTTTGCTGCGGGTGCCGCTGGCGAAGCTGCAGCAGCTAACAATAACCTTGGTAACTATACCGCTTCTGGTGCAAATATTAATCAGTAAGTGATCCGATTTTCTGAACTCCTAATTATTTTTAGGAGTTCAGAATTTTTTTCTGTCTTACAGTAAGGGAATATTGTGGTTGTGAGACCGGTAAGAGAATTTTGCGTTAAGCAAAAAGGGCAGGCCATCGTAGCTGCACTAGTCATTATGCTGCTTTCAGTTTCTGGTCTTGTGCTGATGTATAACACGGGCCAGGCTACTTCAGAAAAGCTCAAGGTGGTGAATGCTGCAGATGCTGCGGCTTATAGTGGTAGTCTTTGGATCGCCCGACAGCTAAATTTCATGGCATATACTAATCGAGCCATGATTGCGAATCACGTCAGTGTTGGTCACTTTGTCAGTTTTACTTCTTGGATTCGTAATACCGAGCAAAATATTGTTCACCTCAATCGTATCGCTACGGTTTTTCCTCCGCTCAGAGCATTTACCCAAATTGCACGGAATGTAACTCGAACATACCGTAACGTGACTGAGCAATTTGGCAGAGTCTATGTTCCAGCGGTCAATCTTTTTAACCAGGGGCTTTACGCAAGTCAAATCGCAGCCAGAGTTAACCTTAATGGCTTTGTTGTTAACCAGGTTATGCGCCGTACGGCGGGTAATTATGATGACAATATACAAGTCAATGACGGAGATGATTTATTAGAGCTTTCACAACGGTCGCTGCGTAGCGGCAATACTAGCCGAGCGGCACGAGCGGCTGAAACGGTTATCGGACAGTTTGAAGCATTATTTTTATTTACCGACATTTACGATGCTGTAAATGATCGCGGTCGAGCCGCAGGGCTAGTTGAGACGAGCTTAGATAGTTCGGAACCCTGGATACGAGGGAATCGTGGATGGCGGTTTTGTTTGGATGGGACACGGTGCCGTCGGTTTTTGCCTAATCATCGATTAAGTAAAAGAGGTAATACTGTACATTCTGTTGACGGAGGGACAGACCAGTCACGGAGAAATGATTGCTCATTTTTTAGTCGTTTTTTTGGGAGGAATGCTGATAATAATGGTGGTGAGGGGCTAAATTGGTACTCCAGAGACGAAACTCAATTAGAACATGTGAGAGTGAGGAGGTTTCGTTTACGCTGGAGCACTATTTTTCGCACATGTGCTGATGCCAACGCTACTGAATTTTCCAGTAGCTACAGGGGCATAGATAATTATTACGCACTAAGGAATCAAAACAGGGAACATCAAACACTCAGTATTTTTGCTTATGCGACGCTGGATGCCAACGAATCGTCCGTGCCGGTATACCATACTTTTCGCGAAACAAATCCTTCTGATCCGCAATATGAAGTTAAGCGGCGTCAAGCAATAACAAGTGAAAAAACAACTGCTCTAGTCGAAGCTCAGGTTTTTCATGGTAACGAGGAAGAGTTTCTGCTGACTGATCAGGCTAGTGAATATTCAAACTTGTTTAACCCTTATTGGCATGCACGTTCAACTTTTGGTACTTACGATCGAATTGCATCGGTCATAGCGGGGATAAATGATTAGGGTCAAAAGGAATTCGTTTTTCCAGTACCAAGTTTTAGTTGGTCTGTTGGTAACGTCTGTTACCGTGTCGGCAAATTGTAATGAGTCGATGCAGTCAGCTGTATCGGTGGATTATGAGGTACATGACGAGTATGCAGCAGCGATGCAAGAAGCGCCTGGAAAACCTCAAGGCGTAAGAGGTATAGAAACACGACAGTTAATCGTTGCAGATAACCAATCCTATGAGCGGAGTATAGGTAGATTTTGGCGTCTAGATGAAGATGCGACTTTAAAAAAGTTAAAAGAATTCTCTGAGAAAATGCGTATGGGCGAAATGGTAGCTGGTATGCCTAAAGATGAATTTCATCTTGTGCATGAAGATAAAGTGGTAATCATAACACCTAATCGATACATTTATTACGACAACATCGCTAAAAAAGGATTTGAGCGCGAACGAGATGATCCAGTTGAGTTTTTATCAAACCCCGAAGCAAGAAAATTTTTAAAAGATTTAATTGCGGGAGAAGCATCAGAATCCGATGCTAAGTTTGCTGGAAAGAAACGCGTATTAGGGCAGGAATGCCGAGTTGTAAAGTCTACCAGGCCTTTTAATGCAGAAATTTGTTTTTTTGAGTTCGCTAGTCAACCGATTACGTTGGAAGAAAAAATCAATATTTTTGGCGAGCATGTTTACACCCAGAAGGCTACTAAACTTGATCTCGCTGCGTGTGTATCGCAAGAAGTTTTTGATACGCCTGATTGGATGAGCGTGAGCTAGGGAGGTCGAATTGATTAAGCAAAAACCAGGTTCACATGGCATAAATGAGCGTGGTGGCGCCATGGCGGAAACTCTCATATCCATGGTGGTATTTATCCCTCTGTTTGTGTCGATCCCTGTGCTTGGTAAATATCAGGATATTAAGCAAAAGACGATTGAAGCGACTCGTTACGCTGCATGGGAGAGAACGATTTGGGCGTCAGACGGTGGCAGAGGTTGGGGAGATGGTTCTGCTAATGAGAAATCGAATGTACGGCTTGAGAGAGAAATAGATCTACGATTTTATGGTCATCCGTTGCAAGGTTTAGATAATGATGACAGAACCGAAAATCCATTATTGGGTGTAAGAAAAAATGGGGATGATATACGTTTTTTAGGTAGCAGAGCATCAGATACACAAGATAACAGTAATGTTGTTCCTTTAAGGGGGGAATTACAGGCCTTTCAAGATGGTCCTGGATATGGTGTTTCTGGTGCAAGAGAAATTGTTGATGGTGTAGCGAATTTAGGGCTTAGCCAAATCAGTGGTGTCAGTGCTATTGAGCCAGTAACAAATATAGCGAATAACATCTCACTAGGTAACTGTGAATTAGGTATTGACCTGGAGCGCGGCATGTTCTTAGGCCATGAGAATAGAGTTGATATGCTGCTTGAGACGCCTGTTAATAATGTACTAGGACAAAATGATTTAGTGCTCGCTTCAACAGGCGGCATTCTTTCCAACGCATGGGTGGTTCCAAGAGAGTCTGAAGAACTATATCGAGCGCGTGTTGGGCGTATTACAGCCGCGGAGCCCGTAAATTGTGTCACCGAACCCGCTGCGGTTGTACTGGGTAGGGGGGCATCACTTGGCACCAACCGCCCATTATTTGGAGAAGTTAGGCAAGCAGCACCAGCTCGTGACACGTTAAATCCAGGTGCAGTACCTGAGGAAAGAACAATTAGGTAATAAATTTAAGGGATTTGTTTGATGAAGGGAGCAGTTCATTTAAGGCGCGTAGGCCTGGCGATTGTAGTGATCAGTACGAGTATATTCACTACAACACTATTTGCTGATCCATTTGAAAAAACACTACCCGAAATAGAAACCCTAAATGGCATGAAGTTGCAATGGATAGGCAAACAGATGGCGATAAATGGTTTGCCAACAAGTATGCGTGCATTTTCCTCAGACTTGGGTGCCGATCAGGTTTTGGATATCTATCAAGACCGCTGGAAAGTAAGGGGTTTGGGTCAGTTAGCGAGAACTGAGTTTGATGGTGCTGAGTCTGTTGGCATGGAATACCGAGGGCATTATTACAGCGTTCAAGCTTATGACATTGCAGGAGGTTCTGAGGGAGTTTTAACAGTGAGCCTAGCCCCTGTAGAAGAAATGGCACCAGATTTTTCAACGCGTTTTCCTTTGCCGTTTGGTAGTAATGTTGAGCAAAAGATTGAAGCAATAGACAGCGGTACGCGGATGGAGACCTTAATCGTAACTAGCGATCAGAGCGTTGGTTCATTGGCAAGCTATGTCGATGCAAGTTTACAGAGAGAAGGCTGGGTCGATCAGAATTTTTCTCGAGCGTCTAATCACGGACAAAGGGTGCTAAGTTTTCAGCGTGGTACTGAACTGAGCCAGATTACTATTATTGAAAGGCCGCCAGCATACCCTGATAAAACAATGATGACTGTACATTGGGTAAAAAACTAATGAAGTTAACTAAGCGTAATCTTAAGAAGAAGTCGCTCGGTATGGTAACTGCCGAGTATTTAGTTGTAGCAATAGCATTACTTGCTACGTGGGGAATTATGGAATTGGTGATGGACTTGATGGCTGAACATCAAACTGAATATACCCAGTCAATAGCACAACCGCTTTAAGTTGGTAGGGAGGAAGAATGGCAGCGAGTAAAGCAACAATATTTTTAATTGTCGGAGCGCTTTCAAGTGGTGGGGCTGCAGCTTATTTTGCGGATTCTCACATATCTAATGAGGTCACCGCAAAAAAAGCATCATTGGATGAGCTATATAAACCTGTTCAAATCGTGGTGCCTACGCAGAATTTACGCCCTGGAGATTTATTAACAAGCGGTAACTTGGCGATACGAGAGGTGCCGGGTGCGTTTGTCCATGCAGAAGCTGTGACACCAAACAACGTTGATTTAGCCTTGAATCACAGAATCGTTCACCCCTTGAATGATGGTGAACCTTTGCTGCTTTTCCATATTTCAGAATCTGTAGGTAGCGGTTTTTCTACCATGATAGAGGAAGGTAAGCGAGCATTAACCTTTCCGGTAGATATTATTTCTTCCGTATCGGGTTTATTACGGCCCGGCGATAGAATCGATCTCCTGGCAACACTCAGGGATGATAAGAGGCAAATCACGAAGCCGTTGTTACGTAATGTTGAAATACTGGCTGCGGGCGATGCCGTTGATCAGCTAGACGTACCTGATGCCAGCTTCCAAACGATTACGCTATCAGTGTCGCCTCTCGATGCAGCAAAAATTACTCATGCCCGCAATATCGGCAAACTTACCGTTGTATTACGCACGGGTAAAGGACAAGAGTTGGTCGAAGATGGGTATGGGAAAGCAATTACTCTAAATACTTTGCTAGGTCGGCCAGAGTCCGCTCCGAGAAAACAAGAAGAAAAGAAAGTAGCTAGGAAAATTGAAATTATTCGTGGTGGGGCGGGGTAATGAATTCCATTAAGCGATCTTCATTGGTTATTTTTATATTGTGTCTTGTTGCTATAGCAACGATGTTTATGGGGCAGATTTCAGCGAAGACCTATGATGACACAATTGAGTTAGTAGCTGGCCAAACAGATATTTTATCTTATCGCGGCGTGACGCGTGTCTCCATAGGTGATGGGACTTTAGCTGATGTCAGTGTGCTTGATGATGCAGGTCAAATTTTAATTATTGCCAAATCATCCGGAATTACCGACTTAAGGATTTGGACAAGTACAGGCGATCAGTTTGATTATTTATTACGTATCGTCGATTTGCCCTCTGGTGAAATATTAAATCAGGTGCGAGAACATCTTTCCGATGTAGAAGGCGTCCAGGCTAGACTCGTTGGTGACCGAGTAGTGATCGAAGGTCAGAGTCTGCGTGATACAGATCTACAAAAAATTAATCAGGTGACGGAGTTATTACCAAATGTTACTAGCTACGTAACGTCGGGTGGTATTACTGTTCGAAGCATGATTATGATGGATGTCAAGGTTTTAGAGATTAGAAAAAACGATCTTAAGGATATTGGTGTCGATTACGCGGATATTATTGAGGGTCCAACATTCGGTTTAATCAGCGATATAGCAACTAACGATGTGTTTCGTCCCAATATCGCGCCAATTCCTGAGGAGGCGGGGATTTTAGTGCCTCCTTTGGATGTAGGTAGTCGTAATGGCTTTTTCGGGATATCGACACGCTTAACTTCCTTTATAAACTTATTAGAACAAAAAGGCATCGCTAAGCTATTAGCTGAGCCTAAGCTGGTAAGCCGAAGTGGAGGGCAGGCAGAATTTCTTGCAGGGGGTGAAGTACCCATACCGATCAGCAATGCTTTAGGCGCATTGAATGTCACCTTTAAACAATTTGGCATTATTTTAAGGATGGCACCTATTTCAGATGCAGAAGGTTTTATCTCTACAAATATCGAAGTCGAAGTGAGTACTATCGATCCAGCTGTAGCTGTTCAAGGAATACCTGGGTTTGCCACGCGCAGAACTAACACGGATATGAATGTTAGACAAGGACAAACTATGGTTATTTCTGGCTTATTGAGTAGCGAAGAAAGTAAAACTGTGGATAAAGTACCTGGTTTGGGCAGTATTCCTATACTTGGAGAACTGTTTAAGTCGCGCGATTTTCGTAATAACAAAACTGATTTGGTGATATTTGTCACGCCTTATATCGTTGATCCTGATCATGAGCGTAATCAGGAGCTATTAAGATTTGCACAAAAAATTGAAACTGAAAGTGATGAAGATCTTAAGTTTCATTTAATGGATTGAGATGCTTGAACTAGAAATCATAGATGCTGAGGGAAATAGAAGTCAGCATAATTTAGCAGCTGGTACTTATCGTCTTGGTAAAGCAAAGCAGTGCGAAATTTCTTTGCTAGACGACTTCGCTTCACGTTTTCATGCTGAGCTAGTTGTTGATAGTAATGGCAGTAAACTTATTGACACAGGGAGCACGAACGGGTTGTGGCTTGGTACAGAACGTATCAACAGGATAGATAATCTAATTGGTGGTGAGAGTATACGTTTAGGTAGGTCGACGATCACCGTTATTTCGTTATATGACAATCAATTGGAAAAGCTTAAAAAAGCAACGACAATCGTTCCTTTAAAAAAAATAAGGGTGACAAATGAGCAAGTGGATTTAGAACCTGAGGCGGTCTCTCAATTCAAACACGAGGTTCATGAAAAGGTTCTTGATTATCTTGACTTACACAAACGTTCTCTTATCCATACTTATTCCCCTGAGGAATTGCGTGCAGAAGCGACTAAGACCTGTAGGGAAGTTATTAGAGACAATAATTTTGTTATACCCGTAGGCTATGGGCAAGAGCAGCTTATTCAAGAGATTGTCGCGGAGGCAATCGGTCTAGGGCCAATAGAGCCTCTGCTTGATGATGAGAGTGTTACTGAAGTAATGGTCAACGGGCCGGATCAAATTTATATTGAAAGATCTGGAAAACTTGAACGCTCAGCGAAGAAGTTTAATAGCTCCGCTTCTCTATTAAGTATTATAGAGCGGATTGTGACACCTCTAGGCAGGAGAATCGACGAAAGCTCGCCTATGGTAGATGCGCGTTTACGGGACGGATCGCGGGTAAATGCGATTATTCCACCATTATCATTAGTAGGCCCAGTATTAACTATTCGCAAATTTTCTAAACATAGATTATCTATTGAAGACCTTATTGACAAGGGAACTCTTAGCCCGGAGATGGCGGAGTTTCTTCGCGTAGCAGTTGAGAATCAAAGAAATATTATCGTTTCTGGTGGAACAGGCTCTGGTAAGACAACGACACTGAACGTTTTATCGAATTTTATTCCCGAGAGAGAGCGTATCGTTACTATTGAAGATGCCGCAGAATTACAGTTAGACCAAGATCATTTAGTGTCTCTAGAGAGCCGCCCGGCTAATGTTGAAGGGAAAGGGCAAGTGGCGATTAGAGACTTAGTGAAAAATGCTTTGAGGATGCGGCCTGACCGAATAGTTGTCGGTGAGTGTCGCGGTGGCGAGGCCTTGGATATGTTGCAAGCCATGAATACCGGGCACGATGGTTCTTTGACAACAGGTCATGCCAATTCCCCACGCGATTTATTATCTCGTCTTGAGGTGATGGTATTGATGTCGGGCATGGATTTACCGGTTAGGGCGATCCGGGAACAAATAGCATCGGCCGTGGATATCGTCCTCCAGCAAACACGCTTTGGCGATGGTCGACGTCGTATAACGAGTATCGTCGAAATAGATGGTATGGAGGGTGATACCATCTTGATGCAACAGATTTTCAAATTTCAACAAACTGGTCGCGACGAAAATGGAATGGTAGAAGGGGAGTTTACTGGCTTGGGATACGCGCCAACATTTTATGCTGATCTTGAGGCGTCGGGCGTTCAGTTAAAACGAGATATTTTTGGCCTTCCTGAAGGAATGGACAAAGATACGGGCGAATGGGCGCAAACGAATGGATGAATATATTGAGTTATTAACCGTATTGCTTGCCTTGTTGACCGGTGTTGCATCCTTTTTTGTGGCTTACTATTTAGTGGTACAAGGGATGACGATTTATCGTGAGCAGTTTTTGAGTCGCGTAGGGGTTGGCTTGAAAGAGTCTTTTTTGTTTGTTGATGCAAAAACGCTCTTCGTGATTAATATTATCGCCATATTAATCGCCGCATTTGCTGGTTATGCTTTCGCTGGATTTATTGGTCTAATTGTCGCTGTAATTATCATTGCAGCAATTCCTAATATTATGCTTCGCCTAATTCGGCGGCGGCGATCTCATAAGTTTGTTTATCAGTTGCCGGATGTTCTAGGTTCTATGGCATCTTCTCTAAGAGCTGGAACCAGTTTGCCTCATTCTATGGAACAAATTGCAACGCAGTATCCACCTCCCGCATCACAAGAGTTTGCGATTGTACTTTCAGAGTCTCGTATGGGTAGAAGCCTAGACGAGTCAATATCGGAAGTATATCGGCGTGTGCCAAAGCCTGAGGTTGAGCTGTTTAATTCGGCTGTGTCAATTTCAAGGCTAGTAGGGGGTAATTTGGCAGACACATTCGATACATTGTCTGAAACGGTTAGAGAGAAGCTACGTGTAGAAGGGAAGATAGAATCATTAACAGCGATGGCGCGAATGCAAGGCTGGGTAATCGGTTTACTACCAATATTTGTCGGTTACGCAATCTATAAGCAAGAACCCGAAGCGATGTCCGCGTTGTTTACCGAGTTTATTGGTTGGTTAACGCTAGCTGTATTGAGTGTCATGATGGTAGCGGCAATATTTGTAGTTAGAAAAATAGTTAATATACAGGTTTAGATAAAATGGCATTAATAGCATCATTATTCGCAGGCATCGCTATCGCGCTACTTGTTTCAATAGTGATTGTGTTGAAATTACAAGCTCCGGATGGGATAGACGATACATGGCGGGACAAGCCTCCGACAGCATTTCGTCTCTTACGGCCATTTGTTAACTTATTCGCCTATCGTATTGCTAGTTCAGTTTCTCCACAGAAACTTGAGCTTATTAAAGAAAAGCTTTTTAAAGCTGGGCTGAGTTACGTGCTTCGTCCTGAAGAATTTATCGCTAGCAGACGTGTTTGTGCCGGAATAGGCATGCTCATCGCTGTCTACTTTTATTTTTTGTTGAATCTAAGCTGGAACAATACCGTTCTTATTGGCTTGATACTGGGCGTGCTCGGCTACGCTTATCCAGATATATGGCTTAGAGATGTGATAAAAAAACGTGAGCAAAAGACCTCGATCCAGTTTCCATTTTTTCTCGATGTTTTAGTACTGGCCATTCGCGCTGGACTTAACTTTGCCAGTGCTATAGCACATGCAGTAGAGCGCATACCGGAAGGGCCAGTAAAAACAGAGTTTTCCCGCTATTTGCGCGAAACGCGCACTGGCTTAAGCCGCAGAGAAGCATTGCGCAATCTGTCTGAGCGTATAGCTATACCTTCTGTTGCTAACTTTGTCGCTGTAATCAATCAATCGGAGCAAACAGGTGGTGAGTTAGGTGATCTGCTTAGTAAGCAGGCTGTACAAAGACGTACCGAACGTTTTTTGTTGGCTGAGAAACTAGCAAACCAAGCCCCAGTAAAAATGCTTGCTCCGTTAGTAGGTTTACTGTTCCCCATAACCTTAGTCATTATTTTATTTCCGCTATTAATTAAGGCGCGTGATGCGGGTGGGTTTTCATTATTCTTATAGGGAACATTGATATGGCTAGCAGAAGTAAGGAAAAAACAGTTGTAACCAGTAAAGATACTATGCTTGTAGATAAGTTGAAGCATGCAGCGAATCCATTATCACGTATGCGCGGCTTACTTGGGACAAAATCCTTACCGCCGAAGCAGGCACTTTGGTTAAGGCCATGTGCCAGTATCCACACGATTGGGATGAATTACGCTATTGATGCATTATTTTTAGATAAGAAAAAGCGAATCGTAAAAGTCGCAGAAAATATTAAACCTATGCGTGTGTGTTTAGCACCGTTTAGCACACGCTCAGTATTAGAACTTAGAGCTGGCTCGGTAAAAGAAGCCGGAGTGGAAGTAGGAGATGAACTGCTGTTTTCGTAGTGATTGTTGTTGCGACATCGTAAATAGCGGATATGTAAATTAAGAGAATATCTATGAATAAAGTCAATCAAGAAGAATTAGCTGAAGTAACCCCAGCCCACGGTGTAGAACAACTAGTTACCGCATCGAATGATTCGCCTGCGGAGAAGGGCGACGAATTGCAAGATGAAAAAACAATCCTACTGCCAGTAACGTCTGGTGGACGGGCCAATGTTTCGATTGAAATTGTTTCGAGTGGACGCAGGCTTGATCTATCGCGTTTTCCTATAACGATTGGTCGCCATCCAGATTGTGATATTGTTTTGGAGGACGACGGAATATCACGTCGACACTCCACCATACTCAAAGTTGATGGTGGATACGCTATAGAAGACAATGAAAGTCTCAACGGTATCCGAATTAATGGTTACAGCGTTGATCGGGTTTTATTAGCGGATGGTGACCGCATTGGTATTGGCACCGCCGAACTCGTATTCCACTATTCTGTCGCTAAGAAAAAAGCTCCTGGTCAAGCGCGTAAACGAACACTGAGACTAATCATTTTATTTGCGGTTATTGCAGTATGCGGGATCTATGCTTACAGGCTAGGTTATTTACCTCAGTCTTCATTTGGTTCTCTTGCTAAGTTACCCCTTATTTCAAATGTATTAGATTCTGCACGAACTACCGAAGGTTCATTAGATCAAGCGCAGCAAGAATCTGCGGTAATCGCCTCTACGGATGTTGAAGTCGGAGAATCCACTGCGAGCGAGGAGTTCATTGAATTTTCTATCGCGACACGGAATAACAGTAATATCGTTATACCGACGTCAGATCAAATTCAAGCTAAAACAGAGACTAATTTAGTAGGAGTCACCAGCCTAGAGAGTGATGCTATAGCGACACCAGACGACGTCGCAGTATCGGTATCTATCGAGGAAGAGACCCTTACTGTTGAAGCTGTAACAGCTGATGCGGGCGACAAAGAAAGTGTTGCATTGGTTTCGAATAGCACACCGAATAATGAAGTATCAGTGACTGAACGAAATCAAAATAGTGTTTCTCCACTCATTCTTCCTGAAAACCTAGATCCAAAGCCGGTTCTTGCTAAAAAGAAACCGACACGTTTTGGCGTTGATCGTAGCAGAGAATTAATTGCACAAGCTAAGCAGAGTTATTTAGAGGGTGATGCCGAAGGTGCTTTTGATGAGTTAGAGGGAGTTTCTTCTTCAAATCGTCACCGCGCAGCCCAGCGGGATGAGGCGAATCAAGCAAAGTTACAACTTAGTAGTAGCTATGATTACTACTTAGCAGGACAGAGGGCATTTGGTGTTCAGCAGAAAGATAAAGCCTTTGAACAATGGCAACATTTTTTGGCAAGTGAGCAGGCACTATTGCTTGCACAAAAGAGCGTCTATGCAGAACGGGTGAGTGATATCGTATTTGATGAATATCAAAATAATGCAAAAGAAGCGGCAAATACAGATGATCATCATCAGGCGTATCGGTATTGGCAACGGGCAGCCTTAATTCGGCCCAATAGTGAGGCTGCAACCGAGTTGGCACGTCTCGACCAGAAAGCACGAACACTCTACAGAGATGGGTATAGAAAGGAGATAGTGAATTTAACTCAAGCGCGGGCGCGCTGGCAGGAAGTCGTTAACCTGGTTCCACCTGATACCGAATACCATACCAAGGCGCGTGCTAAGTTGCGTTGGTATGCGTACCTTGACGAATAATAGGCAAGTAAATAAATATGAAAATATTTGCTTTATCGTTTTCTTTGTTAGTGATAAGCGCTTGCTCGACAACACAAGGGCTGCACTCATCGTCTGATACATTAAATCATGATATCTCCAATGCAGAGCAAGACTATAAATTGGGTAAATACGACAGTGCAGAAAAGCAGTTCCAGCTGATCTTAGAGAAATCACCTGACAATATCGAAGCGAGATTTAGGCTTGCCAATATTGCCTTACGCCAATCACGTTTTCGAGAAGCGCGAGAGCACTATCAGGCAGTATTAGAGCGCCAGCCAAATTTTACTAAGGCGCATTACAATCTGGCATTAGTAAATTTGCTTGAAGCCGAACAGCATTTTCACTTTCACACCGCAACTGCAAAAGATGATGCAGAGCAGCAAACTCGACTCTTTGCGCTAATTGATGCGATACATGATTTTTTAGATCAATCAGTTGAAAGCAAAACACCTAAAACTGCATTGGATAGCCTCGCCGATGTTATCGGGCAAAAGAGTAAATAAACAATGAGCTTCGCACTGCCTAAATGGTTAAGCAAAACGTTTTCTGATACGCCCTTCAATTCAGGTAGTGCACCTCTCAGCCTGTATATAGATTCAAAGTCTGTCCAAGGCACACGAAGCGAAGATAACCAAGATGCTTATCTAGCTTTAGGTAGCGATAGATTATTTGCCGTTGCCGATGGAATGGGTGGCCACGCTGGAGGGCGTATCGCCAGTCGAACAGCATTGGATACTATTTATAACCGGGTGGTTGAAGCAAATAAGAACATAAGTAAAGAGCTGTTATTAGATGCTATACAACATGGTAATCAACGTATTCGCCACAATGCAGTCATTAATCCGCGATTGCGTGGTATGGGTACAACCATTGCTATGATTTGGTTAGAGCAGACAAACCTACATTGTTTTTATGTTGGTGATAGCCGTATATATCGATGGCGTGATTATCGTTTAGAACAGCTTAGTAAGGATCACACGGGTCAAATTAAAAAAGGTAGAAATAAACCTGCACTATCACGCGCGTTGGGAGGTGGTGACAGCGTAGATGTAGATTATCAGTACCATCACTGGCAGCGTGGCGACAGTATTTTGTTATGTAGTGATGGAGTTAGTGATGCACTGGCTGATTACCGAATAAGTAATATCTTGGCTGGTCAAGGTGGCGAGGGCAGAATTGCTGACAGACTGATTGAACAAGCAACCCAAAGCGGAGGTAGTGACGACAAAACAGCAGTTTGGATAGAGGACGGGCTATGTTGAGTAGACAGCTCAGTAACTATATTTAATCAGATTAGGTGTCAATATTAAATTTTATGTAAGGGAGTAAAACATGCAGTGTTTATCGAATGGTAAAAATTATCTAGGGGTAACCATCTTATTATCAGCATCTATGTTATTGGGCGCATGTGGCGGCGGAGGGGGTGGCTCTACAACAAATAATACTCAGATGAGTATGGGCAATGGCTCTAATGGTGCGACCACAACCAACCCCGCCGGGCCTACACCACCAGCAACCCAAGGATTGACAGTTGAAAACTTTTTGGAAGTAGCGGCTGTAGCCTTCGTTAACAGCACAGTTTTCGTTAGTTCAGTTGAAGAAGCATTTGCTAGTTTTAGCGAGATTCCCGGACCCTTAATGGTAACAACTCCAGCGTTTTGTGAGTCTGGGGCAGGAGAGATGACTTTAAATTTTGCTGCTGCCACGCGTGTTGCCGGTGATACAGTGGTTCAAACTTTTGATAATTGTGTGGTGAGTTTCGAAGACAGTAGTCAAACGCGCGATAATGGACAAATATTTTCTGAGATTTTAGAAGCCTCCGGTAGTTTATCAGCAGGAGGTGCATTTGATTTCGTTTTTCGATTTGCGTATACCAATTTTACCACAGAGGAAATAGCCGGAACCGATCAGGGGCAATTTAATACTTTGAATGGTGATCTTGCTGTCGATACCTCGAACGACGGAGTAATAGAAACCACCACAATCACCGGTCAGAATGATTTTTCTATTAGTTCAGTGTTTGACACATTTAACGCGGTGTTTATTTTGACTGAGACCATTCAGGTACAGGACTTATCTAACAATACGATAGTATTTACTTCAGACTTCGGTTTTCAGTTAATTACTGCTATAACTAATGGGTCGTTTGTAACAGATACGACGCAACCATTTATGAGTCTGAGTACACCAGGGTTAACAGAAGACGATGGCGCACCGATATTACGGCCGACAAGTGGCTTTCAGGTTACTACAGACGGTAATGGCGCAAGCGTGAGTTTGACAGCCCTCACTGAAACCACCGCTGAAGTGTCGCTTGATCTCAATGGTGATAATGTGGCGGAGGCAACTCAACTAGTCACCTATGCGCAGTTAGAAGATATTGTTGACGCATTTTTTCTATAGGATAGATGTTAATAAGCTAACGATGAAGGCTTAGTAACGGAAATAGGGAAAAGTAAGGTGAAAGGGATCAAAGGAATAGTAGGATTCGTGACACGTTTTCGTCAACGCGGTGTGTCGTTGACGGAGACGGTGATCATGCTGCCTATCCTGATGTTAGTGGGGATGGGAGCCTTACAGTTTGCCTTTATTTACGAAGCCAAGAGCAGTCTCAACTACGCCACCTTTCTTGGTGCCAGGGCGGGTGCATTTGATCATGCCAATCCTGAGGCGATCCGTATTGGTTTTGCCAAAGGGCTAGCGCCGCTCTATTCGCCTGATGCGACCGAAGCGGGTTTGCTCCGCGCGCAACGCCAAGTGGGCGAAGACTTTCAGGCTGATCTCGTTCATTTAGCGATTCTTAACCCCACCCTTGAAGCCTTTAGTGATTTTGCAGAAGACCTGGATTTAGACGGTGCCAGGGATGATTTACCCAACCTAGACCTACAAGCCGAGAGTCCAGCGGTGGGGTCACGCAGTGGGGTGAATATTCAAGACGCCAACCTTTTAAAACTGCATGTGACCTATGGGGCGAGATTGAGTGTGCCCTTTGTAGGGCCGATGTTTGCGACGTTTGCGCGAGCGGTGACAGAGGATCCGATCCATATCGAGATGTTAGAGCAGGGCCGCCTGCCTTTGATCGCGACGGCGACGGTACGGATGCAAAACTTTGCCACCCGCAATGACTTAGTGCTAAGCCGAGATGAGGTGGCCGAGGCAGTGCGTACCGCCTTAACCCCGGCCCCTAACCCGATTGATGATCCGGGAAATGGAGGTGGCAATGATCCTCTACCGAGTCCACTACCTATAGGCCCTGGTATTGGAGGGGGTAACCAAGGGGGATGTGATGAGTCCACCGGAATAGGTTGCTCATCGCCGGTTACCCCAGCGCCCTGTGACCCGAGCAACCTGCTTTCGAATTGTTTTAGTGCGTCCCCGCCACCTGTAGGTCAACCGCCAGGGATGGTGTGTAATGGCTCGGTGTCGCCACAAAGCAACTCGGCGAATCAAATAGATGTTAACGCTAGCTCAGCAACAGGCGAGCCGCAGACGGTGTTTAATCCTATCCATGTCGTGACGGGAAACAAATATCAGGTAGAGCGCGACATATCGGCATTATCGGGGGTATTGGGGCTCCGTTTTGAGCGTTACTACAATAGTCATGATAGCCGAGGGTATGGCGTAGGACACGGCTGGCGCCATAGTTACAGCGCCAAGCTAGCGCGTCTTAGTGACAACCACATTCGTTTGACCAAAGACGACGGTCGGATGATCCGGTTTATCCCGAAAGCAGCGTCCGCCGCCCCGGTACGCCAAGCCAGCACCCCTGGCTTACAGAAAGTCAGCGCCAGCGCTAGCGCCGTGAGTACTCGGGTCACACAGTGGCAGGCGCGCAGCATTGCCGATGGCCGGATTATTCAAGATAGAGACACCGGCTACTACCACTGGCAACAGCACAACGGTCATCAAGCCAGCTTTGATCACGAAGGCAAGCTCATTGGTCTGCGCGCGCCCAATGGTGCCAGCGTCAACCTGTATTACAGCCGCCAAGGCCACTTACAACAAGTGGTTGACCCGCAGCAACGAAAACTCACCTTTCATTACTATCCCAATGGCCGCCTCAAAACCCTCGTTGATCCGGCGGGTCAGCGTATCCGTTACAGCTATGATGAGAAAGGTAACCTTGATTACGCCCAGTACCTGGATGCTGGGTCTCAAGGCAGTCCAGCGGCCAAGCGCCAGTATCACTACGAAGACCCGCATGATGTGCATAACCTGACCGGCATCACCAATGCCGATGGTGAGCGTTATGTCACCTGGTATTACGACGAGCAAGACCGCGCGATAGGCGGCTATCATGCACAAGGGGCCGATCACGTCAGCCTAGACTACAGCACCCCGGGCCAGACCTTAGTCACCAACAGTGCTGGCGAGCAAAGTGTCTATCACACCACCGTCATCCAAGGCATTCCGCTGGTGACCGCCATAGATGGCCCCGGTTGCTCGACCTGTGGGGTGGCCGACAGCCAATATGTCTATGATGACAATGCCCAACTTATCCAAAGCCGCACGCAAAAAGGCTTAACCACGCATTATCACTATGACGAGCAAGGTCGACTGACCCACACCGAAATACAAGACGAGCAGGGCCAACGCCACCAGCCGGAGCAGCGCCTCTACCAAGGCGATAGCCTACAGCCGAGTGAGACCCGACAAGCCAGTGTTAACCCCAACGGACAGCACCGCACCTTACTGACATACAACGCTCAGCAGCAACTGACCCAAATAGCAGAGCACGGGTTTAGCCCCAACCTTGATGGTAGCTACCGCCCGATTAGCCGCACCACCCGCCTAAGCTATGATGGGCCTGATCTGATTGCCATCGACGGGCCACGAGAGGATGTCAACGACATCATCCAATTGACCTACGATAATCAACACCAACTCAAAACCCTAACCAGCCCCGATGGCCGGACACTGACGATTAGTGATTATGATGACTACGGTCGTCCCCAGACCATACAAACAGGCGAAGCCAGTCCACTTACACTCCAATACAACAGCCAAGGTCAGCCCACCCAGGTCAGCCAAGGGCCGAATACCTTACACTATGAATACAGCGCCAGTGGCCAGTTAATCGGACTGACCGGCCCCGACGGCGAGCGCGTTGACATACAGTACGATGATGCCGACAGAGCGACGCGCATCATCCAAGCCAATGGCCCGCAATTACGTCTTCGCTACGACAGCGAAAGCCGCATTACCCAGCAAAGCCTCTCCAATGCCAATGGCGATATTCTCAGCACCGTCAACCTGTTATACGATGCCGAAGGCAGGTTAAGACAACAGCGCCGCGAGCAAAACAATCAAGAGACGATCAGAAACTACCAGTATGATCACAATGACCGCCTAGCCAGCTTAAGTAACCAACACAGTGATCAACTGAATTTTCACTACAACCCACTGGGTCAGCTGCTGGGTATCAACAACGGTCAAGGCAATCGCCCCCAGCAAACTGACCACACCAATCAAACTGATAGCACCGATCAAACTAACAATACGCTTAGCAGCGCATTGGGTTACGACCATAAAGGCCAAGCGATCAGCTTGACCGACCCGAATGGTAATACCACCGAGCAGTTAAAAGATGATTTTGGCCGAATCGTTGCCATCATTAGCCCAGACAGTGGCACCACCCGCTATCACTATGATGAGGCGGGTAACCGTATACGAAAAACTGATGCCAAAGGCCAAAGCGATACCTATACCTATGATGCGGCCAACCGTTTAATCCGCAGCCAGACACAAGACGGCAACACCCAATACACTTATCACCCAACCAACGGTCAGCTCATACAAGTGGCGCAACAGACCGAGCAAGGGCCAAGCCAAGAGCGCTTTGAATACGATAAAGAAGGCCGCTTAACCCAGCACCATAGAGACCTTACCCTTGTCAGTAATACCACCAAGACCTTCACCACCGAGTACGAGTACAACCTCAAAGGCAAGCTCAGTCATAAGCAGCTACCGGATGGCCAGACCTTACGGTATCACTACTATCAGGATGGTCAGCATCAAGGTCAGTTAAGAGCCATCACCAAAGCCACCTTCTTTGGCCAAGACGTCATTATTGGTGAGATTGATCCCAACCATTGGGATGGCGATCTAGGCTACACCTTTGGCAATGGGCTAAAGGCAAAAGCCAACTACCAAAATGGCAGGCTAGCCAATCAACAAGACGGCAAGCTCAAGCTGGTTTACCAATACGACGAAGCCGGTAATATTATCCAGATCGATCAAAACGGCACCTTACACCAGTACCGTTATGATCAGCTGGGAAGATTAACCTACGCCAGCAGTAAAGCCCAAGTCTACCGCTATCAGTATGACAAACTGGGTAACCGCACGGCTAAGACCGTCGCGAATCAATCAGAGCAGTCAGCGCAGAATAGTGATTCAGCCAGCAACGGGCGTGACGAAGTCAATGCAACAGACACGTCTACCAGCGACACACTAAACACCACCACCCCAACAGCAGAGCGCCTCACCGATGTCCAGCTCAACCAGTACGCACACAGCGAGAGTAACCGACTCAAGCAGGTTAATAATCAGATCATTGATTACAACGAAGCGGGCAGTCCCAAGACCTATCCGAGCAAGCAAGGTGTCAGAAGCTACGACTACAACGCCAACCAACGGCCGATTCGTTTATATATCGACAAAGCACTCAGAGCCGAGTACGCCTACAACGCCTTTGGCGAGCGTATTAGCAAGACTGTTTATCCGAGCAGACAAAGCCAAGCCAGCAGAAATAAAAAAAGCAGTAGTAGCGATGAAGACGGAGAGGGAGACCCCAGCCAGTCCATCACCACCTATTATCTTTATGATGGCAGACAACTGACAGCCGAAGTCGATGAACAAGGCGAGGTCACAAAGCAGTATCTCTACTACACAACCGCGCCAGTCGCCTTACTCAAGAAAAAGCGTCTTTATCACATTCACAGTGATCATTTAGGCACACCGAAGCAGATCACCGACGAAAAAGGCAAGACCGTCTGGCAGGCGGACTACAGCCCGTTTGGCAAGGCCCAAATCAACAATGATCCAGACAATAACGGCAACGCCATCACCTTGAACCTCCGCTTTGCCGGTCAGTATGAAGACCAGGAGAGTGGCACCTATTACAACTACTTTAGGGATTATGACCCTGAGACGGGGAGATATCTGACC